>NZ_JBBBBO010000002.1:0-129210 GCF_037120565.1 Ensifer sp. CCNWLY38 | reverse complement strand
AGTGTTTCCACTTGAGACCGGGATGCTCTGGGCCTTCCTGTCAGACTGTCCTGCGCCATGCCTTTTCCCATGCCTTCGCCTTTGGCCGCCCCGTTTGGCACGGCCATTCCATCGCGCTCATCGCGCGCCAAATCCGCTTGTCTTCCCCCCCGCCGGCAAGCCGCTTCCGCGATCCGCCCCTGATGGGCGGACCGGTCAGGTCGGTCCCTTGTGCCGCGCGTCCGCCTGGGGATGCAGGCGGGACGACGGGTACCACTTCGGGCTCGTGAGCCGGCCCGCACCCACAAGGAGTGCAGCCGCCTGCTCCCGGCGTCCGGACCGCGCACGCCGCCGGCCGCAACCATTGCCGGTTTCGGAGACGAGGCATGCGCCGGTGACGGCTTGCCGGCGACGAATTGCAGCGAGAGGAGGAAAAGTGCATGCGGTTTCCCGCACGCGTCCCGCTCGCGCCAATTTCGATCGCTCATGATCTTGGGCCGAACCGACCCAGGATCATCGCAATCCAAAAGCGAGAGGCTCCGGGGAGGAAGCGGAACCTCTCGCCCGCTGCGCGCCCCCGAAATCGTTGCCGATCGGGAAGACAGCAGCTTTCTCAAAATGCTCGCCGCAATCGCAGCGGCGACCGATCTGTTGGGCCATTGCAGCGCCGCGCGCCTTTCAGGACGCTGGCAATGCTGGCCGCCGCCGGAAACATCAGGTGATTTGCACCACTCATTTCCGTTGACATCCTATTCATAGTAGGATTTCCTACATTCATCAAGAGGAAATTTCCTATTGGACGTAAGAAACGGAATCTGGGATGCCAGTGCCATGGACGAGTTGCGCCGCCTTATCCGGGAAGCAGTCGACGCGAAGAAGACGACCTACAAGGATCTGTCGATCGCGATCGCGAAGAACCACGCCTATATCCAGCAGTTCGTCGAGCGCGAGACACCGCGTGAACTGCGCGAGCGCGACGCCCGCACGATCGTCGATCTGATTCAGGGCGCCCCCGCCGGCGAAGCGGCACCGCGACGTGCGCCCGGCTTCGCCCCACAAATCGTGCCCGGCGAACAGCTCGTCGGCCATCGTGACCTGCCGATCTTCGCCGCCGCGCAAGGCGGCGACGGCCACGTGATCGTGACCTTCGATGCGGTCGAATATGTCAAGCGCCCCTCGGTACTCGAGGGCGTCAAGGGCGCCTACGGCATCTACCTCACCGGCAGCTCGATGATCCCGGCCTATGAGCCCGGCGACATGGCGCTCGTCCACCCGCATCTGCCGCCGGCGCGCGACAAGGACGTGGTGCTCTATCACGTGCCGCCCGCCAACGACGCCGAGGCGATCATCAAGCGGCTGGTCTCCTTCAACGACCGCGAATGGACGCTCCGACAGTACAACCCTTTCCTGGAATTCACCGAGAGCCGGGTCGAGTGGTCCTTCTGCCACCGGGTGGTCGGCAAATACAGCGCCCGCTAGAGCCCGCAGGACCAAAGCGAAATATCATCGCATATTCAACGCGCTATTTCGCTTACATGATTCAAAACAGCAAACCGGCGACATAGTTGGCCAAGCCCTGAACAGGGCCGCAATGGGCGCCGACTTGCCTCGACGACTGGCCGTGGGGAGCAAGTCCCGACCACAGGCACGCCAATTCTGCACCAAGGGCCAGCCGATCCCACAGGCATTGGCCGACTCACCCCGCGCAGCCAGACGAGGATGATGGAGGCAGCACAGCCCTCTCGAACAGATACGGCACAGCCCACCGCACCAGCCCGCCGCGCGAAAAACGCCATCGCACCGGCCGCCGTTGCGGCCTGGCTTTCCGACCGCCTCTCGCACGCCCTCCCACTTCAGGCAGCCATCCCCTCCTCGATCTCCATCGGCAGGTCGCCCGACATGAAGAGCACCGTGGCGTCCTCGAACTCCCCGGTCGCCAGATCCCCTGAGCGGCTGAAGGCCACGACGCCCACCTTGGTCGCTGCCAGCCTTTCGGCCAGCCGCACCGCATGTTCGGCCCCGGTCGCCTGCACCGGATTGTCGGCAAGCAGCGCCCCGCGGCTCCCCAGCGTGAAGCTCTGAACCACGAAATAGGTGATCATCCCATGCTCCTTTTCCGCCACCTGGAATGGCGGCCCCAAGGTGGCGCAATCAATCGAACAAAACAAGAACAAATAATCGCCTATCGACAACTCAACGCGGTTCCGCGAAGAAAATTCCTGCCGGCGACGCCTTTCCTATTGACGGGCTAATAGGATTTTTCCTATATTACCACAAGACGAAACCGGAGGGACCGATGGCACCCGAAAGGGCGTGCCAGCGCGCACCTCGAACAGGCCGAGGTGAACGATGCCCGACGTGCTGATCGCGGATGCTGTGACGGGCCTCGCCCCGTTCCTTCACGGACGCGAGGTCATTCTCGCCGTCATGACGCTCGGCACCGGCTATTTTTGCGAGGAGACAGACACGGTCGGCACCACCTACCGCACCGCTGCCGATTGGCTTCGGGTCCACGATGGCGAGCATGTCGCAAAGCTGATCCGCTTCGATCTCGACGCCCTCCACGGCGAAGACGTGACCGAGACAGTCGCCGACGCCTGGCTCGAAGGCTACGACGAGAGCCCGCAAGAGGAGCACAAGCTGCCGGCCTTTGTCCGCACCTCCGACGCCTGGGAGCGCTGGTGCGCGGATTTCGACGCGGAACGCGCGCCCTACAGCCAGGCCGTCCACGGCACCCTCAACCACCGCCAGCAGTTCGGTGCCGATCTCAGATGACCGTGACGCTCGACAAGTCCGCCCTCTTCGCCGCCATGGAAGCCTTCTGGGAAGCCGATGGCGGCAATGAGCGCGGCGTGGAAGCCGCGATATTCGCCTATCTGCAGCGTCAGAACCTCACCGCTTTCAACGACATGGCCACGCACAAGCGCGCCGCATTGGCCGCGGCAAACGCGCGGGCACGGACATCCGCCCATGGGCATGACGACGGCGCAAAGCGCCCAATATTGGCAATCATCATTAATTTGCAGAAATGCTAATAAAGTAAGCGGGGAGCACAAATAGGAGAGAATCGATGCCGCGCCTTGCTCAATTGTATTTCAAGACCGCAATCATTTTCCTGATCATCGGCCTCTGTATCGGCCTGCACATGGCGATCAGCCAGGACCATGCCGCCACGCCGGCGCATGCCCATGCGAACCTGCTCGGCTGGGTCACGATGGCGATCTTCGGCATCTATTATGCGCTCAATCCCGCCAAGGCCGAGCGTCGGCTCGCCATGATCCAATATTACGTCTACACCGCCAGCGTCGCCGTGCTGGTGCCGTCGCTCTATCTGATGGTCACCGGCAGGCCGGAGATCGAACCCATCGTCGCTGCGGCCTCGATCGTCGCCTTCGTCGGCGTACTGCTGTTTGCAGTCGTCATCTTTTCGAGCAGCGAAGCGGTCGCTCAGCCGAACGCATTGCGGCCGCGATAACGGGCGTCCTGGCACCGACCGCGCCACCATGGAGCACGAATACAGGAAAGGCCAAAGTGCCTTTCCTGTACCGGTCCTTGCGCCCTGGATCATTTCATTGTTTCATCGAAACACTGAAGTGATCTAAGCCTTTGAAATTACGCAATTTCGAACGGAAAACCGTTTCGCACTTTTCCTGGAATTGCTCTATTTCGAGGTCGACTTCAGCACCCGGTGCGTCGCGTCGTCGAGTGCGTGGCCGGTCTCGGCGCTATCCTGCCGAAAGCCGCGCGCCGTGTTGCCACAGGCCGACAGGGCAAGAAGCGCTACAGCGCCGCGCGTCTTATCAGACGCGCAAAGGTCGCTGTAGCACTTTGAATTGCTGCATGTTCTTGTCCTTTAATCGGGTACGATTAAAGGAAACATGCAGTAGGCAGAGAACCATGAGCATCGCCTTTGACATCATCGTCTCCGTCAGTTTCTCCACTCGGAAATGAGGCGGAGCCCGACAAAGTCAATCGGCCCTGCTCAAGACCGAAAACTGCAAAAGACGGGCGCGACGCCGATGGCCCGCTGCGTGGCTCTTCTCAGGATTTATTTTGGCGAGCGTACCGGAATCGCCGAATCAGGCCTTCCCCCGGCTGGCGGATGCGCGCTAGCTTCCGTACCGCGCAGTACGTTCTTTCTGACTGCGCTTCCCCGCACCCCGAGCCATTTTGGGTGCCTGCTTGCCCCGCCCTCGTGCGGGGCTCTTTCTTTTTCGCAGTTTGTCGCGCGTGTCAGTCGACCTTGAACACGGCGTCGCCGACAAAGACGATGACATATTGCCCGCCTTCGCCCGCGCGCGCCCAGCGCTGCAGCGTCTCGACATAGGGCGTCTCTCTCCAGATTTCCGGATAATCCGGATCGACGAGAACGGTGACCTGCGGCCCCTGCCGATAGATCATCATGCGCGAGCGCGCCGGATCCCAGGCGTCGTCCAGGCCCTCATCCGTGCGCCAGAGACAGAGGAAGTCGCGACAGAGTTGCGGCCGCTGCTCATAGATCCGGCACCCCTCACCGTCGATGCAATGCCGGCACCAGTCGTTTGCCGGTTTTTCCAACGCGTCGATATCCGGCAGCCGGCAGCAAAGGGTGCAGGTGCCGCAGGCGCGCTCGCCGAGCGGTGTGGATGTCGAAGAGGTCGGAATGATCATCGGCGGACGCTATAGCACATTGCCCTTCCTCAAGGGAACGGACCAGCGGCGTTCACCCCATTGCGGCGAGCCGGGCACGAGCATCACGCCGCCGCCTCGCGGCGCAGGCAATTATCGACTGCGCCTGCGGACTGCACCAGGTACGCGGTCGGGGCAGCGAGGCTGCCTTAGCCGATCCGCGGGCAACCGCTGCGGTTGGCGAGATAGATCCTGGAGTATTGTCCACGCCGTCCGATGCCCTCGACGACGATTCGGTTGCGGGTCATTCCGGCGATCTCGGGATCACGCATGCCGTAGCCATAGGCGCGGCGAATGGCCTGGCGGGCGCTGCAGCCGCGCCGCGGGCTGTAGTAATCGTCGTCATAGCGGCGTTCACGCCGATAGTCCCGATCCCAGTCGCCATCGTCGCCGCGCGGTCCGATATAGAGATCAAGGGACTGCGCCGGAGATACCGAAGGCAACGCCGTGACGGCGCCTGCGGCGACCAGGAGCACGGCCAGAAGTTTGCTCATCTTGTGTGTCATATCAGTCTCCTCCACCCGCTACCCATTGAGAGGAGCTCAAGGCTAGCCCAGTGAACGTGAATGCAGGGGTAACAAACGACCCGCCAAAAAGTTGCGATGGTCGCGTCATGGCGAGCGAAATCGGCTGCCTTCAAGCGCGGTGGTAGAAATCGCGGCATCACCGGGTCGATGGCATTGCGCATTTCCCCACCGGTGTTTTTCATCTAAGCCGCCCTATATCATGCATATAAATACATATCGGAATGGGCATGAAAGACATTACCTATCCCTTCAGGGCTCAATCCGACGCCGAGATGATCTCGGACCGAAACCTCTTCGATCGCCTCATCACCTGGTACGAATCGGCCAAGGTCGAGCGTCGCGAACGCACGGAGAGCCGAGAAGTCGATCTTCGCTGCGTCAGCCCGCAGGGGCAAACGTCGCTCTACCCCGATGATCTCCCGCTGGTTTTCCTCAGCCGCAACGATGCCAGGCTGATGCCCGGCTTTCTGGCGCATTACCGGTCGCTGGGCGTTACCCGTTTCATCTGCGTCGATGATGCCTCGACCGACGGGACGCGTGAGTATCTGCTGGGCCAGCCCGATGTCGACCTGTGGGCGTCTGCGCTGCGCTACGGGGAAGCCCGGCGCGGCCGCCTGTGGCGGGAGGCGCTGTTTGCGCGCTATGGCGGCGACCGCTGGTACGTCAACGTCGATTCCGATGAGTTCCTGATCTACGACGATTGCGAGAACCGCACGCTCTGGTCGGTGATCCATGCGCTCGAGGATCTGAAGATTTCACGGCTGCCCGCACCGATGCTGGATATGTATCCGGTCAATCTGCGCACGGCAGACGTCAATCAGCTGAAAACCCGCGCCCCCTGGGAAGTCGCCGATCATTTCGACAGCCGTGGCTATTCGCTGGCAACGACCACGCGCGCGATCACGGTCAAGGGCGGCGCGCGCCACCGCGAATTCGAATCCGACCTGGAACTGATCAAGTATCCGCTGATCTTCTGGGACGAGGACTGTCGCTTCGGCGCCAGCATCCATCAGCCGCTGCCCTATCAACGCAATTTCTCTTCGGTGCTCGGCGCGCTGCTGCATTTCAAGTTCTTCGCCGACTACGAGAAGCTCATCGAGGATGCCGTTGCCGACGAACACTATCTCGCTGGCTCTGCAGTCTCTGCGAAGATGACGGAAACCCTCGCCGGCACCGGCGCGCTTGATCTCTTTTCCCATTCCTCGGTGAAATTCGGCGGTTCGAAGCAATTGCTGCGGCTCGGCTTCATCACCCCCCTTTAAATCCACCGCCGGCGGCGAGCGCTACTGCATGTCTCCTTAAATCGACTTCGATTTAAGGACAAAGACATGCAGAAAATCAAAGTGCTACAGCGACCTTTGCGCGTCTGATAAGACGCGCGGCGCTGTAGCCTCGCGACCCGCGGCCCTCAGCAGTCAGCCTTCACACACCGGAAAAGCGCCGGCTCTCCCGGCGCAGGCGCCCTGAAGAACCCATCACCGCGCCGCTCCCGGCCATGTCTCCAAGCCGAAGATGAACGGCACGGCCGGTCGCTGCGCGACTGGATTGATCGTTTTTCAACCGATCCGCGAGCTTGGCCGTTGATAATTCGATCGACCGCTCCATTTACAGCTCTGAGGCACTTAACCTGAGGAGAAGCCTGCATGAATCGAAACACAGTCATCGGCATCGTGGTTGTGATCGTGCTCATCATCCTTGGCGTCGTGTACCTGAGACCGGGGGCCAAGCAAGCCACCGAGACGGCACCGGCGACGACGACGACGCAGCCCGCGACGACCGAGCAGCAGCCAGCGACGACGCAGCAGCCGGCAACGACTGACCAGTCGACGACTCAGCCCTCGACCACTCAGCCGTCAACGACCGAACCGTCAACGACCCAACCGTCAACGACTCAGCCGGCAACGACCCCGTAACGGCTACGAAACGCGACCACCCCTGCCGCACAGGCGGCCAGCGGGTGGTCGCATGAAACCAAACAATGGGGGCATCAGGCAGCCCCTGGGCACGAGCACGTGTTTCCTTTCGGTCCGCTGAAGATAACAATCCGGCTACCGCAAGGCGTTTGAATGCGCGTCGTCTTCCTCTGTTCGCTGCTGCTTCTCTCGTCCTCTATCCCCACGTCCCGGAAGAAGCTCTCGACGCAGGCTGGTGCAGGAAGTGGCGGCAGCAAAGGCGAAAGCGGCCGGCAGGAGCGAGAAAATCTCGCCGCAGCGATGATAAGACGCGACTGCGCCGCCAAGCTCGCCGCGAAATAGATCATCAACGGTTCTGTTGGCTCAGGCCGGTCCCGATCCAAACCACCCAAATCGTGAACCGGATCGATGGAAAGGGAGAGGCCCGCTGACGCGGGCCTCAGTTGTGTCTCACAACCGGATAGCCGACCGGCATTTGCCAGAGGGATATGTCGGCTATCTCGGGCTTCTTCACGCCTTCCTCCGCGCCGATATCGCGGAGCATGCGATCCGAGAGATGGCTGAGCTGGTTGAGCGTCCGACGACGCTTCCAGGCGGCAACAAGGAAGGCACCGACTGTCCGCCGGAAGCCGAAGGTTCGAAACAGATCGTCCATGATCGCCGGCAGGGCGCTGGCGGAGGTGAGTTGCAATTCGCGCATGATTATTCCCGCCGCCGCGAGCGGCCGGGTCCTCTAGATTATGGATGCGCGCGGACACGGAAACGCGTTCCGGAAACCGGTCACATCAAGTCAAAATGGAAAATACGAAAAGGCGGAACTCGGGTCGCGTTTATGCGCCGAAGTAATTCACAGAATTGTGGCACACTCGTCGTGACGAGCAGGCCATTCCACCAGAGGCGCACATCTGAACAAAATTATGATTCATCGTATGCCTCCTCTAGTTTGAGCTCCGATTTGGTGAAAATTACACGAGATTACTTTTCCGGCAAGGCGCAATCACGCGCTGTCGGAATGACGAGGTCACCTGTTGCAAGGGAGCAACAGGTAGTGATCCCGGAGCTGAAACCAAGGACCACCGCTGCGACCCGCTTCCGCCGCTTGAGGGAAATGCCCCAACAGGAATCCGACGCATATTTTCAGGACCACATCGACCTGCTCGCAAAGCTGGCCGAACAAAAAGACGAAAACATCAGGCGGCTTGGCGACTTCAAGAGACTGTGCGGCAAGCGGTTTCCACAAGACGCATAAGCTACTCGACACGCCGCAGGCGCGGGCTGCCGCCGCCGTGCATGCCGGACTGCGGATAGTCCAGAACCCAGCGAGCACCGGTAGCGTCGTCTATGAAGTGCTCGACCCAGTTTTCGGAATCTGTGAAGACGCGACGAAGCTTCGCGGCGCATTCGACTGCCGCCGGCCCCACAAGTTCAGCAGATTCGTCCACCCCGTTCACGGATCGGCACCACATGGCACAAACTTAAAGAAATTGAATTCAATCAGCGTTTTAGGAGAAATTTGGTGGGTGATCACGGGCTCGAACCGTGGACCCGCTGATTAAGAGTCAGCTGCTCTACCAACTGAGCTAATCACCCATCCGTGGCGTCGCTTTAGCCTACAGCTCTGTCGCACTCAAGAGGAAATCGTATCGTCGGCTCGTTAAATCACAGCTGCATTCCACCCACCGGTGCGAGCGAGATCCTGTCATCTGCATCACACGGACGGGGCGTTGGTGCACCATTATCGACCCGCCCAATGTGCGAGACACGATCTCCACAGGCGGCCGATACCAGCCCAATGAGTTTTTCAAAAAAATTTCACAAAGCCGCTGGACAACCCAACGGAACGCCTTTATACGCCCCCTCACGACAGCGACGGGACTTGACCGAAGCGGTCGCGGATGGGTGATTAGCTCAGTTGGTAGAGCAGCTGACTCTTAATCAGCGGGTCCACGGTTCGAGCCCGTGATCACCCACCAAATTCTCCTAAAGCGCTGATTGAATTTCTCTTTTCCTAAATGCACGTTTTCCGCTTCAGACGTAGAGTTCGCCTGCGGCGATCTTCACCGCGTGGCCGGCGATGCGGGCATTGCTGATCTCGCCGCCGGCGATATCCAGATGCAGGTGGATGAAGGACGGCCGTCCCATTTCCACCCCCTGCTCGACCAGCACCGGGTGATGACCGTCGACGAACTGGTCGAAAAGATGGATGGCGCCGGAGAGAGCGGCCACGGCCGAGCCGGTCGCCGGATCCTCGAGGTTGCCGGCGCCGGGGCCGAACTTGCGCGCGTGGAAGCGCGCCGTGTGGTTCACGCCGCCGCGACAATAGACATAGGCCGGGGCCAGCCGTCCCTCGGCCATCGGCGTCAGCTGCTCCCAGCGCAGCGAATCGAACTCGATCGAGGAAACCGCCGCAACATCGTGCACCGGCACCATGACGAAGGGCGCGCCGGCACTCCAGAACGAAGGCACGTGGTTCTCGAAGCCGATCTGTGATTGTTTCAGGCTCAATGCGTCGGCGATCGCCTGCCGGTCGAAGCGGGCATCGAGCCGTACCGATTTGCGCGGCAAGTCGAACTCGGCAAAGCTCGCAGCCCGCGGCTTGAGGCGGACGGCGCAGCGCACCGGACCCACCTTCTCCTCCAGCACTTGCACAAGGTCGATCCCCTCCTCGATCGCGCCATGCTGCGCCTCGGCGATCGCGATCGCCGCGCCAACGGTCGGATGTCCGGCAAAGGGCAATTCCTGACTGGGGGTGAAGATCCGCAGCTTCGCCGTATGCGCAGCGCCCCCGGGCCTGCGGATGAACACCGTCTCCGACAGGTTGAATTCCTGCGCGATCGCCTGCATCGCCTCGTCGTCCAGCCAGTCGGCGCCGAAGACCACAGCCAGTGGGTTGCCTTCGAGTTGCCTGTCGGTAAAGACGTCGTAGATCGCGTAGCTCAGCGCCATTCATGTCCCCTTGCTAAGATGCCCCGAACTTTGCCGCGTCGGGGCGCGGGCGGCAAGCGTTAAAAGCACCCGTGCACAGCTCGGCGCGGATCGCCATTTCTTTAACCTCGGCGCCGCCTGCATGCCCCGATCGCCGCACGCGGCACTAGGCAGCAAAGACCACCAATGTTGTTTACAGCTTTGATCTAAGAGAGCCGTCCAAACTTCCGGGATCATGTCGCAATACCTTCAGACATTGACTTCCGCCTAAGCCCTCGTCGGACTTCCTCCGGAAAATCCAATACCAGTCGTTCGCCAGTTGCGAGCCACCGACGGCTGAACTCGGGTCTTATTGTCGCGGTGTGACGGCCTCCGGATGAAAGTGATACGTGCCGTCGCCCAATGGCGCGACGTCCCCAATTCCCGGGAAAGGGAAATGGTAGCCATGATAGCGAATACCTTCGGTCACGACCTTGGCGAAAATCGCGGTCTTCGCATCCGCGGCCTGCTGCGGGTTGGTGTCGTAGTCCATATGGAAATACCATTCCGGATGAGCCAGGTCGTATACCTGATGGTGGCAGACGTCACCGGTGAAGACCATTTTTTGCCCTTCGCTCTCGAAGATGTAGGCGCACATCCCGGCGGTATGACCCGCGACGGAAAACGTGGACACCCCTGGGAACAGGGTCTCGCCGGCAGTAAAGAGCGTCAGCCTGCCGCGATAAGGCGCCACTGCTTCAAGTGCTCCTCTCGTCCACGCCGATCGGAAGTCATTCCGCTTCAAGTTTTCCGGATCGGTCCATTCAGCCCATTCCCGATCGGTGCAGAAAAGCTTCGCGTTGGGGAAGGTCGCACTACCGTCGGGATGGATGAGGCCATAGGCGTGATCCGGATGCAGGTGGGTCATCAGCACCGCGTCGATGTCTTTCGGATCAATACCGGCCGCGCCGAGATTGTCTATCAGACGACCCATGTCGCCACGCCATGTGAGTGTCCGCCCCGTGCCCGCATCGATGAGAAACAATCTGTCGCCCGTGTTCATCACGACTGGGTTGATATCCATCGGAATGTGGTCGATGGGCAACCGATGGACGGATTTCAGGCGGGCGATCTCGGCTGGATCAGCATCGGGGTAGAAGCCCTCGTAGCTGTGATGGATATAACCGTCCGAGACAACCGTCCCCTCGAACACCCCCAGTCGGAAACGGTACCAACCGACGTTTTGGACGCCGTGCACCTGACCCCATTCCCCGGGCGTGACATCTGTCCCCGTCGCCATGAGCGCTCTCCCATCTTGCTCAACAGCCCGCGGCACACAGTTACCGCGCTACCTTCCATCATCTCGACAACAGTAGCAAAAGCTGAAGGAAACATCAGCAACTACTAACAATCGTAGATCCGAGTCTTGCCAGCCGTCCCGCGCCTGGCTCGGGCGCTTCGGGCTAGCGTCATCGATCTCAACGCCAGTTGTTCCAGGATCGCGCCGGTTTTCAGTTATTTGAATGTCAGTAATGGATATTAATTTAAGTTTTGAATTATAATTGAAGTACAATAAATGACTGCACTTAATAAATATAATACTTGTTTGCAATTGTTGTTTGCTTATAGATTGCTTTCAGGAGGATGAAAACAATGGCAAAGATAGTCGGCACTGATGCGAACGACACCCTGTTCGGGACAGACGAAAACGACAATATCTGGGGTCTCGGCGCCAATGACACGCTGGACGGCGGGCTTGGGAACGATTTTCTCTATGGCGGGGCCGGTAACGACGGCCTGATGAGTTTCAGCGGCTATGACGAGCTCGATGGCGGCGATGGCGATGACCGGCTGGAACTCAACGGAACGGGCGGCGTGGCGCGGGGAGGTGCCGGCATCGATACGCTGGTCATCAATCTTTCAGGGACGGTCAACCGAGTCACGTTTAACGGCATGAACCGCCACGTAACCTTCGGTGACCCGGCTGAGACCGACAATCACATCTTCTACCGCGGCATTGAGCGGCTGGAGCTGACGACCGGTAGCGGCAAGGACATTGTTGAGGGTGGCACGGGTGACGACGTGATCTCGACCGGAGACGGCGCGGACATCATCGGCGGCCAGTCATTGCCGAACACCCATAATCAAATGAGTTCCCTGGGTGCTGATGTTATCGACGCCGGTGCGGGCAACGACACGATAATCGATCGGTTCGGGGCCAATCATCTTTCTGGCGGCAGTGGCGACGACAGCATCACAACGACACTTTCATCTGCCGAACTCGACGGCGGCGACGGTGACGACACGTTACGGTTCGAGGATGCGGATCGGACCGATGATGTCACGGTCGATGTGGTCAATGGCGTTACATCGACCGGTACGGCCTTTCACAATTTTGAGCGGGTTTACGCACATACCGGCAGCGGCAATGATACTTTGCTCGGTGGCCTCAGTCGCGACAACCTCTTCGGCGGCAATGGGGCCGACCGCCTGTTTGGCGGCGAAAATAATGACTATCTCTATGGCGAAGGCGATGATGACCGCCTTGAAGGCGGTGCCGGAGTCGACTCACTTAGTGGGGGTGAAGGCGATGACCACCTCTCTGGAGGCGACGGTGCGGATCGTCTGATCGGCGGTGGGGGCGCTGACACATTCCACTGGAGTGGATTTGAGGTTCGCCATAGCAGCATCGACCATATCGTCGATTTTGACACCCAAAGTGGCGACGTGATCGAGTTGGGGGGCTTCTATCCTGGCGACACCAACATCTATAATTTCGATTCCTTTGTGGCTGCCTCGCATGACACAGAGGAGGGTCTCTATGTAGCCTTTCATGGTGAAACCGAAGGTATCCTCATCGAAGGCGTTTCGCTTGCGGACTTATCTGCCGACGATATTGCTTTCACGTTGTGAGACTGCAGTGTCGGTGGCTGGTCCGGCGGAAGTCCGCTTTCCACCCTGCGCGGTCCTTCCTGATTGTTGGGATGTGAGGACCGAGGGGCGCGGGCATGTGTGAGGGCGTGGCAGTTCTTCCTGCGCATCAACAGGGCCTAAGGCGCAAGCAGACGCGCGCGGCATAAGCACTACAAATACAAAAAGATAGCGCGACTTATTGATTCATGGTCGTGGCGAGCGGATGTTACCGAAACAGCCACTCCAGAATGGGCGGAATGAACGGCGGATAGTTGTACGCCCCAGGGTCCGGCCCGAAAATGGCGATCGCCTCGTCGATCTCCGGCTCGGGATCACCAGCGATATGCGCCGCGACGCGGGCAACCAGCGCCGCCGCCGTTTCCGGATAGCGGTAGACGCGAAGCACGGTCACGGCGCGGTCCATATGCAGGAGGTGATAGCCGGGCTCGGCGGCGGCAAGCGCGAGGTCGATGCCGGTTTCCTCCAGCGCCTCGCGGCGAATGTTGCCGGCGATGTCGCAGCGGCCGTCGACGATATCCTCGGGCTCCAGCGAGCCCGAAGGGCTGTAGACGCGGGCCGGATTGGCCGTGTGCGACCCCATGCGCACCAGGATCAGCGCGCCGTCGGAAGACAGGATCGCCGGCATGGCGAAGAGATGGAAGGCGCCTTCGGCTCGTGTCTTCCGCCACCAGAGAAAGGTCGAATAGGGCACAACATGCCCCTCACCCCGAATCCGCCCATCCTCGATGCGAAGCGCCCGCTGCAGCACCATGCGGCCATCGAAAAGATGCGGGTTGGCCGCGATTTCGCGTTGCCAGTTCTCCTGCGCCCGCTCGACCTCGTCGAGGTGAAACGGATGCGCCGCGCCGTTGACGCGGATATCGACGTCGTCGATCGGGATGATGACGCCCTCGGCCGGCCACAGCGCCGTATTGCTTTCAAGAGCGCCCATGATCACACGTCCAACTCGATCGCCACGGGGCAATGGTCCGACGCCTTCGGCCGGTCCCAGCCGGTGCGCGGGTAGCGCTCCACTTCGAGCCCCGGCGGAAAGATCGTGCGGAACGGCTGGCCGCCGCGGATGACCTCGGGCACCTGGGAATGGTTGCGCTTGGCAAGCGCCGGCGACAGCCAGATATAGTCGAGCTGGCAGAGGTGCCGCTCCTGCGGTCCGCGGCTGTGAAACAGCGTCCAGCGGTCCATCACCGGCCGGCGCAGCATCGGGTTTTCCACGAAGCCGTCATGGCTGAAGACGTCGAGCGAGCTCGTTTCCTCCTCGTGCGGCACGAACTGGTAGCCGTTGCGCCGGTCGCCGAGGATGTTCACCTTCTCCTGGTAGTCGTTCATGTCGCCGCAGATCGCAAACATCTTGTCGGCGGTCTTCCCCCGGCCGAAGCGGCTTTCGATGATATGGCGCACGGCGCTCGCCTCGGCCACGCGCAGCGGCATCGTCGCCTGCCGGCCGTCGAGCCCTTCGCGCGCCGGCCCCATGGATTTGAAATGCACGACATAAAGCGTCAGCGGCCGCCCGCCGATGCGCAGATCGAGTTCCAGGCAATCGCGCTTGAAGATCCGGTCGGCCGGCCGGTTGGTGAGCGCTATTCTGTCGTTGAAGAGGTCGAGATCCTCATAGGTCAGCCCCGCATGGCTCTTCACATCCAGGCACTCGATCGGCTGGCCGTCGCGCGTCTCCTCGCGCATCAGCACGGCCACGTCGATGCCGCGCGAATCATTGCCTTCGATCAGATATTTCTGCCGGTAGCCGTTACCCACCATGCGGAAGAGATAGTTGTATTCGAAGGCCTGCAGCGAGGCCATGTTGTCGGCTTCCTGCAGGCAAAGGATATCCGCATCGCAATCGGCGATCGCGAGCGCCGACATCTGCCGCGTATCATCGGTGTGCGCGATGGTGCGCGCCTCCTCCAGCCGCTGGTATTCGGCCTCCGTCTTCACGTCGAAGAGCCTGAGGACCCGGTCCTGCTTGAGTTGGTTGCGAAAGCCGGAAAAATCGAAGCGGCTCAGAAGGTTCTCGATATTGAAGGTGGCAAGGCGAAGCGACATTTATCAATTCCGTGGCATGAAATGCCGGGAGCTTAGAGCAATTACAGGAAAAGTGCGAAGCGGTTTTCCGTCTGGAATTGCAGCAACGTGATGTCCTCGACGCTGCGATAGGCGCGGTCTTGCTCCGGTTGCCTGCCATGGCCGGACTACCCTTTCCCGATGTCGTCCACCGAAACACCAAGGGCGCTCGCCAGTGCCTCTTTGCCCTTGTCTCGTATCCGGGAAAGGCCCGCAGTGATCCCCTCCTGCCATGACGGCCCGCGATCCCATGCTTCCTGATAGGCATCGGCCAGCACGTCGCCCTGCCGGACTTGCTGCATCGCCTCAAAGAGCGTTGCAGCTTGCAGCAGGTCCTTTTCCCTCTTGGCCCTTCCAAGCGCGTCCGTGGGCCGCCTGGAGGCCACGATGACCTTGTGGACGGCATACCTCTCGGGGGCCGGCACATTCACGCTTACGCCCTCCCGGTGCAGCAGCACGGTCCTCACGGGCTCGTAGATCAGATAATCCAGGAACCGCAGATTTTCTGCAGACGCGCCACCGAGGGCAGGCATAGGTGATGGCTTGCCCGCATAGTCATCCGACCCCCGGTTTCCCGTCAGGAATTCTACCCGGTAATTGCCGCGGTTGGCGAACGCAGTCACCCGAGCCTTGTCCGCCTGATGCGGGACGGCGCGGAAGGACTGATCGACCTCCTGCAAGATGTCGAGAATCGGTGGCAGACTGTCGTCAACCTCGTGCGAGATGGCGAAATCCTGTGCCAGATCAGCATCACCCGTCTGCATCGCGGCCCTAGGCAGCCGCACACCAAGAACGCCTGAGTAACAGCCATAAGCCACTGAGCCGACGAGCACCCCGCGAAGGCGGAAGAAGCCCGCATCAGCCAGCGCCTTCGTGATGTCGCCAGCGAACCGATCAGGACCCGACATGCCGCCCGAGCGAATGAGCGTGGAAACCAACCGCCGCCGCTCCCGCATGTTGTCCTTGATTTCACGATGCCGCCTGACCCGCGCCGCAATCTCGGTATCGGCGGCAGGACCGACGTAGCGCCGCTTGTCGCCGTCGGAAGTGGGGACATCGAAATAGAAGTAGTCCTTCCCCTTCACCGGGACCGTGACGAAGCGCCCCTCAAGCGGGAAGTCGGCATGAAACTGCGCGTCGAGCGATTGTTGAGCGAGCTCCGCGAACATCGTCCGGAATACAAGTTCGATTTCCCGCATCTTCCAACGCCCTCATTGTAGTGCTTTTGCGTTATAATGTTCTTGCAGAAAAATTATAACGCGCCTGTGTGTTGTCAAGAACCGGCGCTCCAGTTGCGAGATCCAGCGCGACGGTTATAATTTTTTTGCGAAAAAATTATAACCGTCCACCTCCTGAAAATCCGGAACTGCATACGGCTGCATTCCTTCAATGCTGCAACCGCGTTTGCTGCCTCCACGTTGATCCATGTCATCCAGAACGCGAACCAATATGCTCATATGGCGTTAGTGTATGACCTTGCGCTCATGGAGGATGGTTTGAACACCGAAATCGAACTCAAGCTCGAGATCTCTCCCGAAGATCTTGACCGCTTTGCCGCATCCGGCCTCCTTGGTGAGCCGGCGCGCACAGAGCAGCAACGGTCCGTCTATTTCGATACGCGCGGCCGTGATCTCTATCAGTCAGGCTTCACGCTGCGCATCCGAACGGTCGGCGCGGCCCGCACCCAGACGATCAAGGCGACCGGCCCCGGCGCATCGGTCTTTGCCCGTCCGGAATGGGAGCAGCCGCTTTCCGCCGATGAGCCGGTGGTCGATCACACCACCCCGCTTGCCGCCGCGTTCGACCTTGAGCCCGACGATCTGGAGCCGCACTTCACCGTCGAGGTCGAGCGCAGGACCTGGGAGGTCGACCAGGACGGCACGCGGATCGAAGTGGCGCTCGACCGTGGCATGATCACCTCAGGCAATCGCCAGACCGCCGTCGGCGAGATCGAACTCGAGCTGAAGGATGGCGACCCGAAGGCGCTGTTCACCCTCGCCCGCCGCATCGAGGCGATCGTTCCCTTCCGCTTGGGCGTTCTTTCCAAGGCCGAGCGCGGCTTCCGCCTGATCGACGCTAGGCCGTTCGTCTTCAAGGCGGAGCCGATCGAGCTCGACCGCGAGATGCGGGTGACGAAGAGTTTCCGCACCATCGCGCTTGCCTGTCTCAGGCACTACCGCCTGAACGAGGACGTGCTGCGTGAACGAAAGAACCCGGAGGCGCTGCACCAGGTCCGCGTCGCCCTTCGCCGACTGCGCTCGGCCATCTCGCTCTACAAGGATGTGCTTGGCGATGCGGAGAGCGCGCGCATCAACGGCGAGCTGAAATGGCTGGCCGGCGTTTTCGGCAAGGCCCGCGATGTTGACGTTCTCCTGACGCGTGATCCGGAGCCGGAGTTGCGCGACCGCCTGAAGACGGCGCGCGCCGCCCGCTACGTCGAAGCCTTCGAGGCCCTCGACGGCGCACGCGGCCGCGCCCTTCTTCTCGATATCCAGCAATGGCTGCACTGCGGCGACTATCTGTCGACGCCGCCCGCCGAGCTTCGCGACCGGCCGGTGGCCGACTTCGCCGAAGCCGTTCTCGACCGCGCGCGCCGCAAGCTCAAGAAACACGGCCGCGCCCTCGCCAAGGTGAGCGACGAGGAGCGGCACGAGGCCCGCAAGGATGCCAAGAAGCTGCGTTATGCCGCCGAATTCTTTGCCGCGCTGTTTGACGACAAGCGGGGCACGCGGCGCCATAAGCGGTTCATCGATGCGATGGCCGGACTGCAGGACCGGCTCGGCACGCTGAACGATCTCGTGTCCGGTCCCTTTGTGCTCGCTGAAATCGGCCTTGAGGATCATCCGGACGCCGAAACGCTCATTGTGCACGCCGACAAGGACAAGCTGATCGACCACGCGCAGAGCGCGCTTGACGACGTGATCGACGCCAAGCGCTTCTGGCGCTGAGCCACGGCCGCGCCGACCCGGCCATCGCACACAACCGCAAGGCTTCATTGTATTCGCCACGAAACGGCGCATACTCACGCCCATCGTTGGACTGTTTATACGGGCTCCAACGGCTGAAAGTTCATTCGCGCTTTCGCCCCAGTTCTGGAGGTCGCGCGATGAATTCCACGACCCGCCAACAGGCGATACACCCCCATGACATGCAGGAGATCGAGCGCATCTTCGACGACATCCTGCGCGATCGCGGGCTGACGCGACGCTGCGAAGCCGCAGAGCGGATCGCAAAGCGGCTTGTTGCGATCTACCAAAGCGGCGTTCGTGACTGCAGCGCGCTGAAGGCCCTGGCTAGAACATCCCGCTTTCAAGCGTGATCGCTTGAAGCGGAAAGATGCACTACAGCGCCGCGCGCCTTATCAGGCGCGCAAAGGTCGCTGTAGCACTTTGATTCTAGAGCATCTTTCCGCCTCCAGTGATTCCACTTGAGAGCGGATGCTCTAGCCGAGCGACAATGGCCGGGCTCCAGCAAGCCCGTCAGCCATCACTGTCTTGGCCGGCCATCGCCCGGTCGATCCGTGCTGCCAGCTCGTGGCTGACCGGCACCATCGGCAGGCGCATTTCCGGGCTGTCGATGAGCCCAGCGCGCCAGAGCCAGTGCTTGATCGGAGCCGGGCTCGGCTCGGCAAACAGCAGCCTCGGCAGATCGGCAAGACGCTGCCAGTCGGCCAAAGCCCCCGGTTGATCGCCGGATATCAGCCTGTCGCGAATGGCGGCGAAGGCTGCCGTTTGAACATGGGCCGAAGCGGTGATCCCGCCTTCCGCCCCTTGAGTTAGCGCCGTGTAGAACAGCGGGTCTTCGCCGGTCAGCACCGCGAAATCCTGGGGCTTGTGGCGCAGCAGATCGAAGGATTGCGTCGCATCCGCCGAACAATCCTTGACGCCGACGATGTTTTCCCGCTCCGCCAGCTGCAGCATCGTCTCGTTGCCGAGGTTCACCCCGGTTCGGTAGGGAATGTTGTAGATCAGGATCGGCCGTCCGGTGGCATCGGCAAGTGCGGAGAAATGGGCGAAGAGCCCGCGTTGCGACGGCCTTGTGTAATAGGGGCAGGCGATCAGATAGCCGGTGATATCCCAAGGCGCCGTCCGCTCCAGCGCCTTTACTGTCTTCAGCGTGTCGCTGCCCGAAAGGCCGAAATAGACAGGTATGGACTTGCCCGCCGCAGCCAGGGTCTCGTTGGTGATCGCAACCAGCCGCTCGCCTTCCGCCTCGCTGAGCGCCATGCCCTCCCCGGTGGTGGCGCCGAGGATGAAGCCGTCGATCGGCTCTGCGGCATAGTGCGTCACCAGCCGACGCAGCGAGCGTGCATCGAGTTCGCCGTCGCGAAACGGCGTGATCAGCGGCAGCCAGAGGCCGCTCGGCATTGAATATGTGGCTTCCATGAAATTCCATCTCCTTCAAGAAACCGGAGACGGAGCGCAAGCGAAAACCCCGTCCGAACCGGCGGGGTCGATCTGATCCTTGTGCTTGCTATGCTCTGCGCGCAACGACCGACAGCCCCGGGTACGGGGCTTTTTTCGAGGTCGTCAGTTTGGCGAGACGGCAGATCATGGCGCGAAGGTCGAACAGTCCTCGATCTTTGTCAAGCGACGACGGAGGGCATCGGCCCGGGAGGCGACACGTTCCATACAACGGGAGTTCTGCCGATCGGCCAAATTACATTCCCCTGAGGTCGGACGTGGAGACCGCCTCCGCGGCGATCGGCGGGGCGGCAGGCGCTCAGGCACGAGGGCCCTGAAATGGTATCGGGACGCGCCACGGCTGGTCACCCAGGCGGGGCACATCCCGATGATATCAAACGGATTTTCTTGAGGCGGTTTTAGACGAGATTGGTCTCGACTTCGATGTTGCCACGGGTCGCCTTGGAGTACGGGCAGATCTCGTGGGCGGCGTGAATAATTTCATGGGCGAGGTCGCGATCGAGGCCCGGCAGGCTGACATTCAGCCGAGCGCTGAGGAAGTAGGAACCGTCGTCGACGTTGAGATTGATGTCGGTCTCGACCTCGGGGCCGGCCGGCAGCTTCACCTTGCGCTGCAGCGCGGCAAGCTCGATTGCGCCGATGTAACAGGCCGACCAGGCGGCGCCGAACAGGTTTTCCGCAGCCGGATGCGGCTGCGACAGCTTCAGTTCCAGCATACCGTCTTGGCTGCGGGTGCCGCCGTTGCGGCCGCCGGTGTTGTGGGTCTTGCCAGTGAATACGAGCTTCGTGGTCATGTCATTTCCTCTCTGTCTGATTTATTAATCGGATCCGCTTCAATCGGATGCGATGTATATAGATGAAGCTGAAGGCGACGTCAACACCATTGCGATTTAATCGGATACGATTTATATTAAGTGCAGATACGGAAAGAGAAAAAAGGACACCCCCATGCCCGCCTCCAAAACAGCGAGCCCTGAGACCACGCCTGCAAAGGGCGGCAAGAAGCTCTCCAACTTCCTTTGCTTTGCGATCTATTCCGCAAACCTCGCCTTTGGCCGCGCCTATAAACCCCTGCTCGACAAGCTGGGCCTGACCTACACCCAATACGTGACCCTGGTGGCGTTGTCGGAGGAAGACGACCAGACCGTCAGCATGCTTGGCGAAAAGCTCTTCCTGGAATCGAACACGCTGACGCCGATCCTCAAGAAGCTCGAAGCGGACGGCTATCTGCAGCGCCGTCGCGACCCTTCGGACGAGCGGCAGGTGCGCCTTACGCTCACGCCTGCCGGCCGCGAACTGGTGGACGCGGAGCCGGGTTCGGCGCTCTTCGAAGCCACTGGCCTCGGCGACGACTTTCCGGTCGTGCAGCAATCGGTGGCAAGCCTGCGCGACAACCTGCTGCACTCGATACAACCCGGATCCCAGAAGAAATAGCCGTCGCTTCGATCCCTATGGCCGGCAACCAACGACGACGGGCGGCATGAGACCGCCCGTCCTTTCCACCCTCATCAAGTCAGTTTGTTTGGGCGTCTCGCCCTCGTCGCATTCATGCGAAAGATCATAGCAATCGCAAATGCCAGAATACGCAACGCTGAAATCCTCATAAACAACTGACTTGATGAGGGAGATTTTGCCTGGCGACGGGCTTTTCCGCGATGCCTGGGATGATCAGAGATATCCTCGTCGACAGTCTGAGGGCGGCCGCTGGCCGCCCATTGCCGTTTCGCCGGCTCGCGGCCACTTTGAAGCGGCCCGTTCCGATCACACTTACGCCTCGACGCGCCTGCGCGACTCCATCATTTCGGCCGCCCGCGCGTAGCCGCCATCCATGCCGTCGAGAAAATGCAGATGCGCATCCGGCCGGGCTGACGGTACCAGGCAGGTCATCAGCGCATGTGATTGCCGGTGCAGCCCGTATTTGACCTCACCCCTTGCCCTTGCCGCAAGGAGGATCGCTTCGACCCGATCGATCTGCCCGACTGCGGCGTCCACCGTCAGGCGAAGACCATCGTCGTATTTGCGAAAGTCCGAATTGGCGGCAACGCCCAGCCAGCGCTCTGGCGCGATATAGACCCGCTCATCCTTCGGCACGCCCATTTCCGCGGGCAACGGATGCGACTGCCGCGGCGCCTCGTCGAAGACGGCAATCACGTCTCTGGCGAGCGCCGCGAAACGCGCCGGCGCCACATCGTCCGTCGGCTCGACCAGCAGCGACAGGATCTGCCCGCGCCGGCTCGGAAACGGTCGCCACTCGCAGGCAAGCCCCGTCAGATCAGGTTTGGTGCCATCCTTGTCCGGCTCAAGCTGGTAGCGTCCCCTCTTCAGCTGCTGCTCCGCCCATTTGAGCCCGCCGCCGGCAAACATTGCGTAAGTGGCGTCTTTCGAAGCGGCGTAGCGTGCGATCGTCACGTCCTGCCCGTGGGCACGGATTTCCCTGACGCTCAGCAGGCCGACGCGAAGGTCGAGGCGAAATCGATCCTTCACGAAGGCTGCAATCTGCCTGAGCGCTGCGGTCGCCGTCATTTCCCCTTCCGGCGGAAGCGCAAAGGCGGCGCCATCGCCCCGAAAGACGAAGGGGAAATCGAAATTGCCCCAGGCATTGCCGATCGCGGCGATGGCCGAGGCGCCCGTGTAGTTGACGTCCTCGTAGCGCCCGGACCTGATCGCCCCGGTCGAATCGACGACATCGGTGATCCCCACCAGCCAGTCGTCGGGCAATGGCTCATAGGCATTTGGGTCCAGCACCCGCGAAAACTCGCTATAGGCCTGCACGCGTTGGGGCTCAAACTGCATCAGCTTCCTCCAGTCGACGGACTGATCGCTGTGGACGGGGCTTTTCCAGGGAATGCCCGAGCGCTCTGAGGCGCACCGGCATCCATGGGCTTGCCGCCTCACATTAAATCGGATGCGATATAAATACTGAAGCGTGTCGCAATGTCAATACAATGCGATTTAATCGCATACGATAATAATCACGGCAAGGATAGCTATACCAAAGCGTGGGTATCCTGAGGGATTGCCGCGGGTCTGAGGTTCCGCCCGATGGTTGCAAGAGCGCGCTCACGCGATCGCGACGATCTCGAGCTCCTGGTCGCCGACGCTCATGACATCGCCGACCGCCTTGCCCATCAGGATTCGCGCCACCGGCGAGACATAGGAGATCGATCCCGCCTTGGGGTCCGCCTCGTCCTCACCGACGATCCGGTACTTTTGCACCCGCCCGTCGTCGCGGCTGAAGGTCACCGTGCTGCCGAAGGCGACGACATCGGCCGAGCCCGGCTCCGGCATCAGCTGCGCCGTGCGCAGACGCTCGTTGAGGTAACGCAGGTCGCGCAGAGGGCCTGCCTGCTGACGGCGCTTCTCGTTGACGTCGTCGACTACGGCCGCCGCCTCATAGGCCACGCGCGCCTCCTGAAGCTGCGCCTCCAGCGCCCTCAACCCGGCTTCCGTGACCAGGTTCGGATGCGGCGAAATCGGGCGATCCGGCAACAGTGTCTCGGCGGCGGTTTCGGCACTTTCTTCCTTGGTGAAGGCAACGCTCAATCTTTGGAACTCCGTCTGATTGCAACACGCTTTGGGCGCCGGGTCCAATATCGCTCCGTCGCTGGCCAATCAACACTATCGCATTTTCCGGTCGCCAGGCGTGAGAGGAATATCACTGTCCTGCCAAACCGCCTCTCGCGCATCCCCAATTCTTGCAACCGGGATTTGCGGCCGGGGTCTCTTCGCACCTCGGGCCTTGATTGTATCGCGGTAGCTCTGATCTAAACGACTGCAATACCGGAAGCAGTTTCACCCCAAGTCTCGAACATGGGCGGGCCCCAAACCAATTTCCGACCGGGGGACCCCGAACTGCCTCATGCGGAGGAGAAAAATCGTTGGCCGAACCGTTTGTCGTCTTTGGAGCGTCAGGCTCGGGATCCGTTCCGATCGAGGCGGCCCTCAGCCTTCTCGAATTGCCCTATCGCGTCGAGGAATTCGCCCCCTGGGAGGGGCAAGAGGAAGCGGAGAGGCTTGCTCGCATCAATCCGCTTCGGCAGGTTCCAGCCCTGGCGCTGCCGACGGGCGAATTGATGACCGAAAGCGCCGCGATCCTGATCTGGCTGGCCGATGCCCACCCCGAACGGCGGCTCGCACCGGCGCCGACAGACCCGGCACGACCGGCCTTCCTGCGATGGATGACCTTCCTATCGGCGGCCATCTACGCCCTCTACTGGATTGCCGACGACCCATCCCGCATCGTCGAGCGGGAAGAGGACCACGCTGCCGTCAAGGCGCGCCTGTTCGAGCGCATCGCCCACTGCTGGGAGCGGATGGGGGCGGAGCTGCGCCCAGGCAAATACCTTCTCGGCGAGGAACTGTCGGTTCTCGACCTCTATGTGGCGACCGCCTCGCGCTGGTCGCCGGGGCGCCGCCGCTTCTATGAGGTCGCACCCGGGCTCACGCAAACGATCCGCCGCGTCGACGCCGATCCCCGGCTGGCGACCCTGTGGGCAGAGCGTTTCCCGTTTACGCCGGGCTGGGAGCGGTAACCCTCCCCGTTCGGATCCCTGAAGCCGACGCACAAAACCGCCGGCTTTCCTTTGGATCTGCCGCAGCAGGCTCGCTCAAAACACCGATGTCGCCTCCAATGACCAACGACCCACTGCCACCGCTCCTCACCGAAGACGACCTGCGCCACATCACCCGCTGGGCGGTGCTCTCAGCCGAGCGGGCGCTCCCGGTCTTCGAGGCGGCCGTGCCGGGCGACAGCCGCCCGCGCGAGGCGATCGCGGCGGCCCGCGCCTTTGCCGGGGGCGGGCCGCGCACCGCGCATCTGCGCAAGGCCGCGTGGGGCGCTCAAGCAGCGGCGCGCGCGGTCGACGATCCCGCCGCCAAGGCCGCCGCCCGCGCAGCCATTGCCGCAGCCGGTGCGCCCTATACCCACCCGATAGAAACGCCGCATCAGATCAATCATATCCTCGGCCCCGCCGCCTATGCCGTCCAGGCGCTCGCCCTCAGTGCGGACGACGAAGCCGCTACAATGGAAAAAGAACTGCACTGGGCGATCGCCGCCGCACCGGAAGAGATCCGGCGCATCGTGGCGAAGATGCCGGGGCGCAAGCCCAGCAAGGGCGCGTTTCACGCCCTGCTCTATCGGCTCGATGTCGCCCCGCGCCGCTGATCGTCCTGTAACAAGGCCCGTAGCGTTGCCATAGCACCCTTACCCTCAAATAACCGTGGATTGAGCGGCCAAAAAAGCAACCCAGCATAGCGCACCCTTCCCTCAGCCGTTCAGGAGTGCTTACGTTCGCATGGGGAATTTTAGTCAAAGCTGAGGGAAAAATGAAAATCCGTTATGCCGTGCTGGCCGCTGTGCTGGCTGCTTCTTCGTGCGCCAAGCGTCCGGACGCGATTGTGCCTGTCGAAATTCCGATGGCCGCTTACTCAAATCAGAGCTGCCAGGGCCTAGCACAGGAACTTACAAAGGAGCAGAGCACACTGGCGAGTCTCTCCAAACAGCAGCACGACGCCGCGACAGGCGACGCCATGGGCGTTTTCCTGATTGGTGTGCCCATGTCGAGCACGTTTGGCGGCGACAAGGAAGGCCAAGTGGCAGTGTCAAAGGGCAAGGTCACGGCGATCGAATCTTCGCAGAAGGCGAAGGGATGTAAGTAGAACGATGCAAAACCAAGGCCCTTTCCAACGCTGGAGAGGGCCAGATTTATGTTGCGGACCGCTTCACGCTGTCCTGGAGATGCTGGCCCGAAGGGATCAACGCAACGAGCGCTCCCGTGCTTTGCCCGCTTCCTCGCTGATCCAGGCGATCACCGTCTGGAGCGCCGGTGATTTGCGATAGCGCGGCCAGACGAGGTAGAAATCCGAGGGCCCGGACATCGACCCCTCGAAGATGCGGATCAGCCGACCTTCGGTTATATCCTGCGCCACGAAATCGCCATTGGCGAGCACGATGCCCTGGCCGGCGATCGCCGCCTCGATCGCGTGCGAGGTCTGGTTGAAGCTGATGCCCTTGAACGAGGCCTGCCGGCTTCCGCCGAAATGCCGTTCGATGAACTCCGGCCAGAAATTATGCGCGTCGTGCAGCAGCGTATAGCCGGCAAGCTCGTCGGCATTGGCAGGCACCTCGCGGCCGGCCATCAGCATGGGGCTGCAGACCGCGACGATCTCCTGCTCGAACAGCAGCTCCACCGCCAGCCCCGGCCCGAAGGGCGGCCGCCCGTAGCGCACCGCCAGGTCCACGCCATCGGCGTGGAAGTTCGACATGCGATCGGTCGCGAGAATGTGCAGGTCGAGGTCCGGATGGCGCGCGGTGAAATCCGGCAGGCGCGGGATCAGCCATTTCGAGGCGAAGGATGGCGTGGTGCTGATCGTCAGCCGCACCGGCTGCGGCTTCAGCTCATCCGTCGCCCGGGCGATGATGTCGAGCGCGCGCCTGACATCGGCGATATAGGCCCGCCCCTCGCCGGTCAGCGCCAGCATGCGCGGCAGCCGCTCGAAGAGTTTCACCCCGAGCTCGGCTTCCAGCCCCCGGATCTGCTGGGCGACCGCCCCTTGCGTGACGCCAAGCTCCTCGGCCGCCAGCCGAAAGTTCAGATGGCGCGCCGCCACCTCGAACACTTTCAGCCCATTCAGCGAAGGGAGCCTTCCCGGTGCGTCACTCATCCGATAGTTTTTCTACTGCCATTTGAAAGCGAAACTTTCTCGTCGTCGCATGAAGGAGATGGTATTTCAATCGCGAGAGCCGCAAAATCCGGCATCATCCTGAATGCGACGAGGAGAATGGACACATGGCAGTAGAAAAAGTAGCCGTAATAACCGCCGGCGGTAGTGGCATGGGCGCCGAGAGCGCGAAGCGTCTTGCCGCCGATGGCTTCAAGGTCGCGATCCTCTCCTCCTCCGGCAAGGGCGAGGCATTGGCTGCTGAGCTCGGCGGCATCGGCGTCACCGGCTCCAACCAGTCGAACGACGACCTCAAGCGCCTGGTCGACCTGACCGTGGAGAAGTGGGGCCGGATCGACGTGCTGGTCAACAGCGCCGGCCACGGCCCGCGCGCCCAGATCCTCGAAATCACGGACGAACAGTGGCACACCGGCCTCGACGTCTACCTGATGAACGTCATCCGCCCGGTCCGCCTCGTCGCACCCATCATGCAGAAGCAGAAGTCCGGCTCGATCGTCAACATCTCCACCGCCTGGGCCTTCGAGCCCTCGCCTATGTTCCCGACCTCCGCCGTCTTCCGCGCCGGCCTTGCCTCCTACACCAAGATCTTCGCCGACACCTATGCGGGCGACAATGTGCGCATGAACAACGTGCTGCCCGGCTGGATCGACAGCCTGCCGGCGACCGAAGAGCGCCGCGACGCCGTGCCGATGAAGCGCTACGGCACCAGCGCCGAAGTTGCCGCAACCGTCGCCTTCCTCGCCTCCGAAGGTGCGGGCTACATCACCGGCCAGAACCTGAAGGTGGACGGCGGCCTGACGCGCTCGGTGTGAGGGCGGAAGACGCCGGAGAGCGGCGCGGCGGCAAAAGCCGCGGCGCCGCTGAAACATAGCGTCGGCCCGAACGACTTACTTCGGAAACAGGAAGGTCAGCGTCGCGCGCACGCCCCAGCTCGGCGCGCCCTGCGGCGCCTCGGCATAATATTTCCCGCCGATCTGGGCCTGAAGCATCTGGTCGCCCACCTTGAAGACCTGCGAAACGCTGAGGTTGATCGGCACGGTCCATTGATCGGCCTCCCAGTCGTAGGTCGACTCCGTGTTGAGTGTCAGGGTCGCACCATGGCCGAGGCCGTAGGACAGAAAGGGTTGCAGGAAGGTCTGGCTCACATCCGCCCTGTCACCCTCGCCGGCAACGCTCCAGATGTGGTTTCCTAGCGCGCCGACGGTCCACGGTCCCTCCTGCTTCAGCACGACCGCCGTCGGGCCGATGCCGAACTTGCCGGAGCCGAGGAAATCGTCGGTGGCGGTCGGGATCAAAAAGGCCGGACCGACACCCCAGACGATGCCCGAAGGGCCGGGATTGGCCGGCGACAGGAAAAGGCTCTGGGTGATGTCGCCGAGCCCGAACGTATCGCCGTCGGGCGGCGGCAGGTAGTCGCGATAGGCGATCGGCAGGATCGTGCGCGAGATCAGGTTCCAGTCCGCGTTCAGCGTGATGGGAATGACCGGCTGGACGTTGAGCGTATAGGAGAAGCCATCCTCCTCGGCGCCGGCGCGAAATTCGAAATTGCTCTGGAACGGCACGCTGATCAGGTCGGCGACTGGGTTCGAGAGCTTCTTTGCGAGCTCGTCCGCATCCTGGGCCAGCGCCTGGTGCCCCTGCATGGCGGCGGCGACAAGCACCACCACCCAAAGCTTGGCTCCTATCTTCCCCACGCGCAATTCCCCCTTGCAGCGTCCGCGGCGACGTCGCCAGTCTCAGTTGCACCGGACAACGCCTCGACCGAATGGCCGCAGGTTACGTCACCCCTGCCGATTCGGGAACTTGCATTTTCTCTAAAGCAACCCGGCGCCCGGCCGCTGGACGGGCGCTCGCCATCCCGGACGCTGAGACGACCGGACGTCATCGGACGGCCTTGCCGCGGCGTCACATGACGTTGCGGCAAAGCATCTGAGCGGGATGAGGAAAGACATCCCGCTCAGATCCGTGACCCTCACAGGGTTGCAAACATCTGATATCACTGCTTACGTCGCGCGATGAGCGTCGCGCCCCTCCACACACATGCTTTCTTCGAAGAGGTCCTGGAGGCCGGCTTCGTCTGTACGATTCGCGACGAAACAGGTTTCCCGACCTCGACGAACCGGTCGAATGAAACCGCCATGCCGTTCTGGTCGTCGCTCTCCAGAGCCCGGCTGATAATCGACCGGATACCCACCTATCGCAGCCTCACGCCTCATCAACTGTCACTGGACGTCTTTGTCGATCGCTGGCTACCAGGCCTTGAGAAGGACAATTTGGTGGTCGGCATAAATTGGAGCAGCGCCACGGCAACCGGTTTCGATTTGACGCCTGCCGACGTCCGCCGGTGGTTGCAAGGCGCAAGGCCAATAGTTCGTCAACACCAGTGACGTGCCACGCCATGCACTTCGACGCAGCCGCAAAGATCGGCCGGACTGGTGTCCCTGCGTGAGTTCCGTCGCTATCCTGTTGTCTTTCTTGCAGAAGCCCCTATTTCCCCGTCGATACCGAACACAGGAGCTCCGTATGAACCGAAACGGCCTCTATCTCGTGATCGCCTTGCTCGCTGTCGCCGTCATCGGCCTCGGCCTCTACATCTACCAGGAGGAGACGAAGCCGGGCGTCGAGATCAAGATCGGCCAGGATGGCGTTTCGGTTCAGGAAAACTAGGATTCAGCAAGGCGCCTGGACGATGAGGATGAACTCAGCGCCAAGCTGAACCCCGCCTATCGCTGCGGGAGCTAGGGCAGCCCGGAAGCCTTCAAGGCGAGCCTTTGCCTTCTTCGACGCTTGCGTGCTCGCCGGCTTCTTCGCCGCCGAGCAAGGCCTCCTGTTAGGCTGCGGCAGCGGCAGCGTTGCTCCGCCTATGGACGCATCAGCATCTTGATTTTGCCTTCCGAATGGTCGCCCATGGCAGCAGCCAACACGACTCGTCCGCGCCACGATCGCGGCACGAGGAAACGGCAACATGCCCGACACGCCAAAGGTGCCGCGTTGATAGCAAGCATTTCATGGACGGCTGCAAGCCTGCTCGCGGCTTCGGTCGCATCTTCCGCAGCGGCGGGCGAGATGAGCCGAGCGCCGTCGGGCGCCTATTGCGGCCAGCTTTCGTCCGCCGGCGTTCTGGCAGACGCGCAAACGCAGTTCGAGGTCGTTTCAGGCGGCACGATCATTGGGAAATATATGTTCTCCGATCAGGGCCAGCCCGTCGAAGGAGAGCTTGCCGAGACCGGTGACGACGGCGACGGTAGCGATCTGACCCGTACCTTCATGTGGCGCGACAAATACGGCTACGGCCAGTTGCTCGTCACCTTCGCACCGGACTTTTCCGAATTCGCCGGCAAATGGAACGCCGGCGGATCGGAGTTCCTGCCGTGGAACGGCCGGCGCTGCAACCAGACGATCAGCTAGAACATCCTTTGTGCGTTCATCCGAACGCACGGCGCGCTAAAACGCGCAGGCGAATGCGAGCGCCGGGAAGCGGAACGCTTGACGGCCGCATCCGCTCCCTCACGCCGTCATCACCCCCCGCATCAGCCCTTCCAGCCAGTCCGCAAACACCTTCAGCCGGCGGGAAAGATGCTGGCGGTGCGGGTAGAGCAGCGCCATCGGCATCGGCGCCGCATTGTGGTCCGGCATCACCGCGAAGAGCCGCCCCTCTTTCAGATGGTCGATCACGTCATAGGCCGGGATCTGGATGAGGCCGAGGCCGGCGAGGCAGCAGGCGATGCTGCCTTCGGCGCTGTTGACGCTGATGCGGCCGGGAACGGCAATCGTGCGCGCCTCGCCGCCTTCGATCCACTCCCAGTCCTCCACGCGACCGCTCGAGGGCGAGGCATAGTTGACGGCGAAATGACCGGCGAGATCGGCGGGCGTTAGCGGAATGCCATACCGCTCGAGATAGTCGGGGCTTGCAACATTGATCAGCCTGAGCGTGCCGAACGGCCGGGCGATCAGGCCGGAATCGCTGAGCGGCCCGACCCTGAGCGCACAGTCGACGCTTTCCTCGATCAGGTGCACCGCCCGGTCGGTCATGCCGAGATCGATGTCGATGCCGGGGTAGCGCGCCAGGAACTCCGGCAGCGCCGGCGCCACGATCAGCCGGCCGATGCGGCTCGGCAGGTCGACCCTCAGCCGCCCGGTCGGACCGGAAGCGCTGCGGCGGAAAAGATTCTCCGCCTCGTCCATGTCCTCAATCAGCCGCAGGCAGCGCTCGTAGAAGGCGGCACCATCCTGCGTCGGCGCCACCTTACGGGTCGTCCGGTGCAGCAGCCGCGTGCCGAGCCTTGTTTCGAGCGTCTGCACCGCCGCCGAAACGGAAGAGCGCGGCAACCCCAAGGTGTCGGCCGCGCGGGTGAAACTCGCGCTTTCGACGACGCGGGTGAAGATGCGGAAAAGCTCGATCCTGTCCATGCCGGCCACGCCAATTGTTCGTCAATTCTGACAAGTCATGTCACGAACTGGCGCTTTATACCAGCCGCGCGGACGTTATTCTCAACCCTGCGATGCCTGTCGCATCGCTGACCTCTCGCGTTGGCGGCGGCAAGGTCCGCGCTATTTGAAACGCGGCGTGCGGCGTTCGGGACGGTCGACGTGTTTGCGACAGGCCGTCAGCGCCAAAGCAGACCGGGGGACCTGCGCGCTCTCGCGCCGGCATTCCCGCTCGCCGCAAACCGGCTGCAGCAGGCGGCCGATAAAAGGAGAAACCCATGGCAGACCACAGCATCAACGGAAAATCCGTCCTCATCGCCGGCGGCGCAAAGAACCTCGGCGGCCTGCTGGCACGCGATTTCGCCGAACACGGCGCCCGCGGCGTCGCGATCCACTACAACAGCGCCGCCACTCGGGCGGCCGCCGAAGAAACCGTCGCGGCAATCAAGGCAGCCGGTGCCGCAGCGCACGCCTTCGCCGGCGATCTCACCAGTGCCACCAATGTCGAGAAGCTCTTCGCCGACGCGAAATCCGCGCTCGGCGGCATCGATATCGCCGTCAACACCGTCGGCAAGGTGCTGAAGAAGCCCTTCGTCGAAATCACCGAGGCCGAATATGACGAGATGAGCGCGGTCAACTCCAAGTCCGCCTTCTTCTTCCTGCGCGAAGCGGGCAAACATGTCAGCGACAACGGCAAGGTCTGCACACTCGTCACCTCGCTGCTCGGCGCCTTCACGCCGTTTTACGCGGCCTACGCCGGCACCAAGGCGCCGGTCGAGCATTTCACCCGCGCAGCTGCCAAGGAGTTCGGCGCACGCGGCATCTCGGTTACCGCCATCGGCCCCGGCCCGATGGACACGCCCTTCTTCTACCCGGCCGAAGGCGCCGACGCCGTCGCCTATCACAAGACCGCGTCGGCACTCTCGGGCTTCTCGAAGACCGGCCTTACCGACATCGAAGACATCGTCCCCTATATCCGCTTCCTCGTCTCCGACGGCTGGTGGATGACCGGCCAGACGATCCTGGTGAATGGCGGTTACACGACGAAGTAAGTGATTGGCCCCTCATCCCCGCGGTGAGGGAAGCGCCCCTCATCCGCCCGGTGAGGGAAACGCCCCTCATCCGCCTGCCGGCACCTTCTCCCCGCTCGCGGGGAGAAGGGACGCGCGGCCAGCACCTTGCCCCACTCAAGCGTCTCGGGCGTGGCGCGGAGACAACCGATGGGTCTCGGTTTCCAGCTGCTGGAAGCAAAGAGTGCAGCACACGCGGCGCCGTCCCCTCTCCCCGCCTGCGGGGAGAGGGCTAGGGTGAGGGGCAGCGGCTGTCAGGGATGCCCCGCCCCAATGATATCACCTAGCGTGGCACACAAGCCTGATGCATGCTCTGCCCATGGACGGTTCAGCGACAATCGAAACTGGAAAACTCTGAAAGTTCAACGATCCCAACCCGTCGACCCTGAAAAGAGAGGAAGTCCCATGACCAACTCAGCTTGGCACGCCGATCCACTCGCCTGGGGCACCGGTCCACATCTCTTCGAGGTCTTTCTGGAGCCGACCGATCCTTACTCCGCCAAGGCATTTAGCAGGCTCGACGCCCTGCTCGACCAGGCCGGCGAAGACAACGTCACTATTAAGATCCGCCTGCAGTCGCAGCCCTGGCATATGTATTCCGGTGTCATCGTTCGCTGCATCATCGCGGCCTCGACACTTGAGGGCGGCAAGAATACCGCGAAGAAAGTCATCGCTGCAGTCGCTGCGCATCGGGAAGAGTTCGAATTCGTCCAGCATGCTGGCGGGCCCAATCTGGACGCTACACCCAACCAGATCATCGAGCGCTTGGAAGGCTATAGCGGCGTCAAGCTCAAGGCCGCATTCGCGATCCCGGATCTCGACCGGGAAATCAAGTGGCATTGCAAATATGCGCGACAGAACGGCATCCACGTCTCCCCGACCTTCATGATCGACGGGATCGTGCAACCGGACGTCAGCAGCGGCGATGATGTTTCGGACTGGGCAAGGAAGTTGCTTGGTTGATGGGGTGCGCGGAAGGCTGGAGCAGCCGGGTCCGTTAAAGTGCTCATGCACATATGCTTGTGGGGAATTGCGCGGCTCCGCCAGGCGACCACCTCTTGGTCGGCTTTACCCATCGGGCATTCCGGCCGAGCTCGCTTCCAACCCGAAGCGATCGGGCAGAGCCTGCGCGCTGCTGACGCCCCTTCCATTCAAAATAGGATTGGAATTTTAGGACGTTGTGTAATGTGATGCGGATGAGCGCATGGCGCGCGACGGGGCTCGATGAGTGAAGTTCATGGCATATAACTGCTCTTTCGTCCGTCGCTTGCTAGCGAGCCTCACGCTGCTCCTCACCCTCGCCCTGCCCGCCCTTGCCCAGACGGCACCAGCGCCGATCACCGTCATTCTCACGCCCGGCCAAAGCCCTGCCGAGATCGAGGAAACCTTGCGCGCCGCGGCGAAAGCAGGCGGTCCGGTCACGGTCGAATGGCGCGACGCGGCAAATCAGGCCGCAGCGCCGGCCAGCGCGGCGACACCTGACAACGTCCATGCCGCCACACCGGCCGTCGCCGCGACGCCGGCAGGCACGCCGCAGCAAACCGCTCCGGTCGCTGACCCCGAGGATTCCTTCGACACCCTTTCCGCCCGTTTTCTCAATGGTTTGCAGATGGGCCTTACGGGTATCTCCGGCATTGCCGGGGTGATGGCTGACGTCGCGGCAGGCATCCGCGCCGAAGGCTGGTCGGTCGTCTCGGTTGCCGCCATTGCCGTGCTGGCCATTGCCGCCGGGCTGGCCGCCGCCTTCGCCAGCCGCTCCCTTATCCATCGGCTGTTCGGCGCCTCCTTCGAGGTGGTCGACCTCCTGCACCGCATGCGCGCCTCGGTGATCCGGCTCGGCTTCGACATCGCCTATCTCGTCATTTTCGCCGTCGTTGCCCACACGATTGCGCCTCTGCTCCTGACGCGCGGCACGGGCTCGGCCGAGCTTGCCCATGCCCTGATCACCATCGCCGTCGTCGCCGCCGCCTATGCCGTCGGCGCCCGCTTCCTCTTCGCGCCGACGCGGCCCGAAATCCGCCTGCTCGCTATCGCCCATCCGCGCTTCCACGCCAACATGCTTGCCACCTATGGCGCAGCCAGCGCCGTCGTCGGCGCCAGCATGCGTTTCGCCCATCAGCGCGGGCTGGATCTTTCCGCCACCGATGGCTGGCTGCTGATCGGTGTCAGCATCCTCACGCTGGTGAAGCTCCACTGGTTCCTCGGCGGCGCGGGTGACATCCGCGCGCTGTTTACCGGCGAGAACCCCGGCCCCGTGCGCCGCGCCATCGCCTTCGGCGTGCCGGAGTTTTATGCGCTGAGCGCCATCGTGCTCTGGCTGATGAGCGTCATCGTTGCCGGCAGCCCCAACAGCGCGGCCTGGAGCTTTGCCGGCGGCGCCACGCAGATCATCCTGCTTGCGCTGCCGATCCTTGCCTTCGGCATCCATTCGCTGGCCGGTGCCGCCGCCGAGCGCCGCCGCACGCCGGCCTCGCACGCCCTGCATGCGGCGATATCAGGCAGCATCCAGACGGCGCTTGCCGGCGCCACCTGGCTGATCGGCCTGCACATCATCATCGAGCTCTGGCGCCCGATCATGGTCCAGGACGACACCGCCGCCGCCGTCGGCTGGATCGTCGTTCTCGAGCGCATCAGCCTTGCGGTCGTGGCCGCCTGGGTGATCTGCAGCTTCCTCTGGCGGAGCTTCGAAGCCTTCTCGCCGTCTGCCCGCGTCGCCATGCCCGGCGATAGCGAGGACGAGACGATGGTTCATCAGACAAGCCGGCTGTCGACCATCCTGCCGCTCGTCCGCAACCTCATCTTCGGCGCCATCTTCGCTGTCACCAGCCTCGTCGTTCTCTCGGCACTCGGCATCAACATCGCGCCGCTGCTCGCCGGCTTCGGCGTGCTGGGTCTGGCGCTTTCCTTCGGCTCGCAGACGCTGGTGAAGGATGTCGTTTCAGGCATTTTCTTCATCGCCGACGATGCCTTCCGCGTCGGCGAATATGTCGATACCGGCAAGCTCAAGGGCACGGTCGAGCGCATCTCGCTGCGCTCGCTCCGGCTGCGTCACCAGAACGGCCAGATCCACACCGTCCCATACGGCCAGCTGCAGGCGGTGACCAATTTCAGTCGCGACTGGAGCACGGTGAAGTTCGAGCTGAAATTCGAGCGCGACGCCGATCCTGAAAAGATCCGCAAGACCATCAAGAAGGTCGGCCTCGCCATGCTGGAGGACCCGGAGATCGGCGGCGAATTCCTCGTGCCCCTGAAGATGCAGGGCATCCAGGACGTCACCGAAAACTCCCTCGTCGTCCGCCTCAAATTCACCGCCCGCCCCGGCAACCCCAGCATCCTCCAGCGCGAGGCGATGAAGCGCCTGCTTCCGGCGCTCCGCGAAGCCGGTCTCGACCTTGCTTCCAACGCCGTGACCGTGCGCTCCGGTGCGACCGGCGCGGCGGAGGCCGAGGCGGCAGCGGCGAACCTGGCCCTGGCGAAGAAGCCGGTGGCACCGGAAGCAGCAGACGCGGAAGGGTAACGGTCAATCCGGCGCGGCGCGGCGACAGACTTCCCGTGTTCGTCGCGGCTGGTGTCAGCATGGCCTTGCCATTGGGCAACGCCTTGCGCCCTGTCCCCGCGGGAACAACATCCGCCCGGTTCCGTTGCTAAAACAAATGCACAAAGGCCGAGGGCCTTTCAATCGGGGCATCGGTTCCGGTTCGGTCAACGCCTGGCCCAACGAAAGATCATGGTCAGGCAGGAAGAGCTCGGAGCGCCCCAATGCGTATCATCCTGGTAGCCCTCGTCGCGTCAGTCATGAGCATTCTGGCGTTCAAATATGCCGATCACTCCATCGGCAACACGCACATCGTTGCGACGGCCGAGGAACTGGCCGCCCTCTGAGCGGCCTTCGCGAATAGACCGGTTTCCGCCCCTCCCAGCGGCGCCCGTCATCTGAACCGGCTCGGGCGATGCTCGCAGAAGTCGCTCAGCCCCTCCCGCATAGGTTTCATTCCGTCTTGCAACGATTTCGGTCTTCTGCAATCATCGCCGCATGCACTCGTATCGGCTCATCATTGCTGCCAAACGTCTGACCGCCCCGGCGGCCCCACTCGCTATGTGCGTCTCTGGATAGCAGCGGGAACGGCTTGGCCGACCTTCTCGCTCTAGGGGCGGGAGATCAGGCCGATCCTTCCAATTGATATCGAGACTTTCACGATGCGACATGCGCTCTCCCGCAGCCTGGTGATCCTGCTATGACACGATCATCCAGCGCTTCCTTCACCTTCATCCTGCTCATCATCTGCACCGCGCTTTCCCTTGCCGGCACCGACCTGATCCTGCCCGCCGTGCCGGTCCTTCCGGGCGTGTTTTCCGCAAGCGAAGCGACGGCGCAAATGGTGCTTGCCGCCTATGTCGGCGGCAGTGCCTTCGGCCTCCTGCTCTTCGGCCGCCTCGCCGATCACTTCGATCGCAAGACGCTGATGGTCGCAGCCCTTGCCGCCTTTGCCGCCACCTCCCTTGCCGGCGCCTTTGCGCCTGATATCGCCGTCCTCATCGGCCTGCGCTTCCTGCAGGGTATCGCCGCCAGCGCCGCACCGGTCTTTGCGCCGGGGGTCATCCGGCAATTGTTCAGCGAGAAGACGGCCGTGCGCGCCGTCGGCTTTCTCGGAAGCGTCGAGTCGCTGGTTCCGGCGCTTGTGCCCATCGCCGGCGTGGCCCTTCTTGCGCATTTCGGCTGGAAATCGTCGTTCGAGCTTCTCGCCGCCGCCGGAGCGATCGTCTTCGTCCTGATGCTGGCGATCGGCCTTCCGCGCGAACAGCGAAGAAGCGGCACGCAAGGGACCTATCTGCAACTGCTGACGGATCCCGTCTTCATGCGCTACGCGCTGAGCCAGGCGATGACGCTCGGCGGCCTTTTGACCTTCGTGTTCGGCATTCCCATGGTGATCGTCGAGACGATGGGCGGCACGCTCAATGATTTCATCATCGTGCAGATCGTCAGCGTCGCTGGCTTCATCATCGCCGCCAATCTGACCGCGAAGATCGCCGAGCGCTTCGGCACCGAAGAGGTGATCATGGCCGGCAGCGCGATCGCCGCCGCAAGCGCGCTCGCTCTGCTCGCCTATGGCCTTTCGGGCGGAACGAACCCGCTGCTCGTGCCCCTCCTTTTCCTGCCCACGGGCATTGGCCTCGGCCTGCGTGGCCCCATCGGCTTCTACCGCGGCATCGTCGCTTCCGGCGCCAATGATGCTCGCGGCTCGGCGCTGATCGTCTTTTTCATCTTCATGACGACCACATTGGGCACGATGGCGGCAGCGCCTGTCATCACCAAAGGACTGCCGGCCCTCGCCCTCGTCGTTAGCGCAATTCACCTGCTTTCGGTCGCCATCCTCTGCGCACTGCCGAAGCTGAAGGAGGCTCCGTCCGCATAGCCGCGACCGCCCGCAGACGACTGCGCCCCCTGGGCGCGCGGTTTCGTGCCGCCGGCGGGAACTCTCCCTGGATCCCGCAAACATGGCCAGCCGGGGCGCACCCCGACTGCCGCGCGCCGGGCTTGCGCTTCCATCCCCGGGGTGTTCTGGTAAGAACATCCCCGGGTGGTTCTGGTAAGAGCGGAACGTGCAAAACGGAGCGCTGCAACATGAACAATGACAATCTTTGGTACTGTCTTGTCGGCACGGGCGACACCAACACCGGCATGCTGCGATTCATCGGCGCCGTCGTCGCCTTCATCCTCGTGTTCGGCGCGCTGTTCTGGTTGCTGGGCCTGTAAACCTTTCCCCTTGCCCGCGACGCGGACGGCCGTCACAGGGTGGCCGCGGCTGCCCCAGCCGCGGCCTGTCTATCGTTCCGCCACCCGGAAATTGGTCGCGCCCAATTGCGCAATGACTGATACGCGACGAACGATGAGAGAACGCTCCAAGCACGAAAGCGGTCTCGCTCTAACCATTTCCCCCAATTGGGTGAGGAACAATTCGTGAAAGCGAACCGCGCCAGACTTGAGCGTCGGCCGTTCGCTGTCACGCCTCCACTTGGTGTCACGATCCTCAGGCGCCTTGCCAAACGGCAAAGAGACAATTTGTACGATCACCATCATGAACCTTCGTTTTGTTGCCGGCGGCATGGCCGTCGCGCTGTTGTGCGCAATCGCCATCGTTCTGTTCGCGCCTCGAACGGAACCGCAGATGATAAGCTATTATGAGTACGAGTGGGGTCTGCCTGCCTTGCGAAAGCGCCCTGATGTCGCGCGGGAGTTCATGGCGATGTGCGCACCGGAAACCGAAGCCGCGCTTAGGGAATCGGACCTCAGGGAGACGTCCTATTCCAATCGAGCCGAGATGGCGCGAGACCTCTGCCGACGCTATTTCGCCGTGGTAATTGATGGCCGGCTTACGCTTGCGGAGATCAACCTCTCCGCCACCGGCCTGCTTCCCCTCTCGGTGCTCGAGGAAGCCGAACGCCGGCAACCGCGTTTCCCCTGAGGAGGAGCGATCGGCCCGTCCCAACAAAAAAGGCCGGAGCGCGCGGCTCCGGCCTTTTTTTTCCTTCGCTCTCAAAACTCGTGCCAGTACATCCGTGGTCAAAGTCGAAAGCAACGCGCAACTGCGAGCGTCGTGCTCAACAGTTTGCTTGTATTAACTTTATAGGACCGGGCGCGTTTCTGGACAAGCTGTCCCTTTGGGTTACGGCACACGCCAGGGATTAGTTTTGGCGACGGATCGAGGCTGGAAAACAGGTCCGGTTTCCAGCTTTTCGCGCCAAGACAATCAGCGATTACTTAATTATATTCGTCCTAGACTAGGGGATACGGAGGCCGGCGCTTGGCGGAGGCCTTCCGCAGGGCGCCCGTCTCGCTCGCGGTCGTCGTCAGGGTCGTACGGCGCGCCTGGGGGGGCAAATGTCGGGGTTCGATCACAAGCACATGAATGGCGCGATGCTCGCCGTGATCCTGGTGCTCGCCGCCCTGTTCCGCCTGCATGACGTTCAGCAGCCGCTAGTCGATGCCTTCAGCTGGCGCGAGGCGAGCACGGCGATGATGGCCGACAATTTCTTCCTGCGCAGCTGGAACATCTTCTTTCCGGAGGTCAGCTGGACCGGCCCGGACCCGTCCTATCAGGGCCGCGAACTGCAGGTCATCTCCTACATCACCGCCCTTCTCTATGCCGTCTTCGGCTGGGACGACACCTGGGGCCGGCTCGTCGCCATCGCCTTCGGCGTCTTAGGCGTCTTCGCGCTGCATCGGTTGATCGCGCGGCTCTGGGACGAGGCCCACGCCCATGCCGGCGCCTTGCTGCTGGCGATCATGCCGGGCGCTGTCATGATCGACCGCTCGTTCCTGCCGGATCCGGCCATGCTGGCGCTGGTGACGACGGGCGCCTGGGCCTATGTCGCCTATCTGCAGAACGATCGCCTGCCCGTTCTCATTGCGGCCGGCCTCCTCACCACGACAGGCGTGCTTGCCAAGCTGCCGGGCATCGCCGTGGTCGTGCCGATGACCTACGCGACCTTCGTCATCCTGCACCAGCGCGGCAGGCTCAGCCTCGGCCGCTTGCTTGCAATCCTGCCTGTCGCGCTCGTCGCCGGCGCGCTGATCCTCGGCTACTATCGCTGGGCGCATTACCTCGGCACCAACTATCCGCCCTACCATGTCGCCGGCAGCGGCTATATCTGGAGCGATGGGCTGGGCAAGTTCATCAGCGAGGCCTTCTACATTCCGGCCACCTGGAAGATCGCCAGCAACTGGCTTTTCACCCTGCCGGTGGTGGTGCTGACCGGCATCGCGCTCCTGACGGCGCCGCCGGCGGCAAGCGACGCGCAGACGCAGGCAAGGTCCGGTCGCGCGCCCTGGTTCTTCCATGTCTGGTTCCTGGGGGCGGCGATCGTCTATGTCTTTGCCGCCCGCGAGATCAAGACCAACCCCTGGAACTTCCATATCTTCAATGTGCCGATGGCGGCACTTGCCGGGCGCGGCCTGATCCTACTGGTCGGCATCGGCCGAGAACAGGGGTTGCGCACGCGCGCGCTGCGTCTCGCGGCGATCGCCGCTGTCGTCGTCATCGGCGGCAGCATCCCCGGCCTGTCGCTAATGAAGACGCCCTATGCCGATCACGGCGAAAAGCTCGGCACGAAGCTCAGCGAGCTCAGCCAGCCCGGCGATCTCGTCATCACCGCGACGCCGACGATCGGCGATCCCGTGGCGATCTATTACAGCCGCCGCCGCGGCTGGGTCTTCCCGCCCGGCGGCGGCGAAACCGAATGGTCGATGCTGATGGAGGACGACGACGCGATCGAGGCACTGGAGGACCTGCGCGCCCGAAACGCCACCTGGTTTGGCATCACCAAGAACGCCCGCGACATGCAGCGGCGCAAATTCCTCGAATACAACAGGGGGCTGATCGCCCATCTCGACCGGACAGCCGAGCGCGTCGTCGACGACGACACGATGCTGATCTACCGGCTGGCGCCACCGGCGGATGCAGCGGCTTCGAACTGACCGTCGGCGCGAGTTTAGCCCCGCTTGCGGGGAGAGGGATCAGCACGCGTGGGTCCCGCCTTTCCTATCCGCTCACTCTCACAAAACGGAGCATCAGGCTTGCCGCCGCCTGGGGCCGCCTGCGACTTCTTCCCGCGAGAAAAAAGAGGGAACGGCGCGCGCGCCACAGCGTCCCTTCGCCCCGCCCGCGGGGAGAAGGTGGCCGGCAGGCCGGATGTGGGGCGCAACAAAAACGCCATGCGCCCGGATGAGCGCATGGCGTTATTGTTGTCTTAAAGCAACGCCCTTTTGGGGGCGCGAGCCCTATTGCAGCGTGCGGGTCGGGGCCGGTGCGGGCTGGCCAGCGGCAGTGCCCGCGGCATTGTTCGCCGAACGCGCGGAATCGAGGCCGGTCGCGACGACGGAGACGCGGAAGGTGCCGTCGAGCGAGCGGTCGAAGATCGAGCCAACGACGATGTCGGCCTCGTCATAGACCTCTTCGCGGATGCGGGTCGCGGCTTCGTCCACTTCGAACAGCGTCATGTCCATGCCGCCGGAGATCGAGATCAGCACGCCTCTGGCGCCGCGCATCGACACTTCGTCGAGCAGCGGGTTGGCGATCGCCGCTTCGGCAGCCTTGAGCGCCCGGCCTTCGCCGGTTCCCTCGCCGGTGCCCATCATCGCCCGGCCCATGCCCTTCATGACAGATTTCACGTCGGCGAAGTCGAGGTTGATGAGGCCTTCCTTGACGATCAGGTCGGTGATGCAGCCGACGCCGGAATAAAGCACCCGGTCGGCGATCACGAAGGCATCGGCAAAGGTGGTCTTGGCATCGGCGATGCGGAAGAGGTTCTGGTTGGGGATGACGATCACGGTGTCGGCCGCCTCGCGCAGCCGCTCGATACCCTGCTCCGCCGTCTCCATGCGGCGCTTGCCCTCGAAGCTGAAGGGCTTGGTGACAACGCCGACCGTGAGGATGCCGGCCTTGCGCGCCGCAGCCGCAATCACCGGTGCAGCGCCCGTGCCCGTGCCGCCGCCCATGCCGGCGGTGACGAAGCACATATGCGTGCCGCCGAGGTGATCCATGATCTCGTCGATCGATTCTTCCGCCGCCGCCCGGCCGACATCCGGCAGCGAGCCGGCGCCGAGGCCTTCGGTGACGGCAGCACCGAGCTGGATGATGCGCGACGACTTCGACATGGCGAGCGCCTGTGCGTCCGTATTCGCCACCACGAATTCGACGCCCTGAAGCCCTTCGTTGATCATGTTGTTGATGGCGTTTCCGCCACCGCCGCCGACCCCGATGACGGTGATCTTCGGGCGCATTTCGGTGATCGTGGGCTTCTTGAAATCGTTCATGGCTTGTCTCCTAGAGCCGACGCCCTGCAGGCGCCGACGCGGGCGAATCGGGCAGCTGTTATTTTAGGAATTGAAAAAAGCCATGGAGAAGGCAAGGAAAAAGGACGTAAGCGCTATCCACATATGAATTTTAGCGGGTCCTTCGGTGGCGATTACCGGCTCGACCGCATTCGGCAACGCGTGAATAATTGACGTTCGGATCAATGGTTTACGCCGATGTTGCGTACCAAAATTGCCCCTCACCCTAGCCCTCTCCCCGCACGCGGGGAGAGGGGACGAGGATCACTGCTGCGTCGCGACTTGCCATCTTTTGCTGAAGAAGCAGCGCCTGCGAAGGTTGATGTGGAACGAGGGGGCGCGGCGGATTTCCTTCTCCCCGCCTGGCGGGGAGAAGGTGGCCGGCAGGCCGGATGAGGGGCTGTTCCTCGGCGGGCACGCAGCGAAATCCGCTGAATCCTACGCCTCAAAACTCGGCCGCGAGCGCACCCGCTCCAGCCAGCTTTGAACATGGCGGGCCGAGGCCGGGATCTCCATGCCGAAGACGTCGCAGAGCCAGGCGGTAACGCCGCCGGTGATGTCGGCGATTGAAAATTCATCACCCGCCAGGAAGGGCCGACCGTCCGAAAGCTCGTCGTCGAGCCAGCCCCATTTCTTCGGCACCGCCTCCCGCTCGGTCTCGGCGAAAGCCGGAAACTGCGTCAGCCGCTCGGCGAAGAAGGCATCCGAATGCAGCGCCACATTGCCGACGGTGCCGAGGATGACCAGTTCCGTGCGCCGGTTCCACATCTCCACCTTGGCACGGCTGACGGCATCGCGGCCGAAGAGCGCGTGCTCGGGATTCGTCTCCTCGAGATAGCGGCAGATCGCGACGCTCTCGGTGATGATCGTGCCGTCGTCGAGCTCCAGCACCGGGATCTGGCCGAGCGAATTGACCGCCAGGAATTCCGGCGCCCGGTGTTCGCCCTTGGCGAAATCGACATCCACCATCGGCACCGAAATCCCCTTCTCCGCCATGAAGATGCGCACGCGATACGAATTCGGCCCCATGCCCTGATAAAGCTTCATCTTATCCTCCTGTCGATGAGGCCATCCGCCTCGTTTCCCAACCGCTTTCATGCGCGATACCGGTTGTTTATAACAACCAGTTTCATTTAACTCAATGGTTTATTTATAAAGGCAGCAAATCTTTTCGCCGAGCCATCGGCCTGCCCTCGGCGCGCCAAGAGCGCTACGCAATGTTTAGCGACAGCAGCGCCCTGTGGCGCTCGAAGGCTTCCCGTTCCCGCTGCCAGTGATCGAGATGCCCGTCCCGCTTCAGGCGCTCGGTCGCGGCCGCGCCGATCATCGCCAGCATCGCCGCCTCGTCGCCCATGTGGCAAAGCACCTCGACCACCATCGCGAGCAGCGCTTCGTCTGCGGCAAGGCCATAGACCGCACACAGGCGCTTCAGCCGCCGGCTGCCGTCGTCGAGATCCGCGAGCGCCGCCGCCTTCAATTCCTCCGTATGGAAGGAAAGCGGCACCATCCAATAGGCGAGATAGGCAAGATCGCGCAGCCGCGGCCCGGGCCCAGCGAGATCGAAGTCGATGACCCCCGCCGGTTCGCCGCCGCGGAAAATGAGATTGTACGGCGCAAAATCATTGTGGCAGACGACCTCTGAGCGGCTTTGATCCGGATCCCGGAAGGCCCAGAGATCGGCCGCCGTGAATTCGAAATCGGCAGTCGCGTCATGATAGGCCCTGAGCAGCGCGGCAGCGGCGGTCAAGGCACGCTCGGAAAGCCAGATCTCCGAAGACACGCCGGCCTCGCCATCAAGGAAACTCAGGACCTCGCGCCCATGATCATCGAGGCCCAGGAAGCGCGGCGATGCCGGAAAGCCCTTTGCCTCCAGATGAAGGAGCAGCCGGTGGACGCTTGCGCTCTGCGACGCGGTTGCGCGACGCACCGTATCGCCCACACGCACGACGCCCGCGTTAACGTTGCCGCCGGCAAGCGGCGTTTCCTGTGCCGAGGATTCGGATGTCATCACACCGTTCAGGAGGCTGGAGACGAAGTCGGGCCGAGGATCGGCTTCAGGCTGGCGACTGTCAACGGATCGCTTCCCCCGGCGTGCCGAGATGTCCTTGAACTTGCTGCGCCATCATGCTTGCCTCTCCCAAACAGGAGCTTTGCCATGTTCGCGCGTTCGACCGTCTGCTGCCTCGCCCTCCTTCTTGCCGCCGGTCAGGCGGCGGCAGCCCTTGCGCCGAACTATCAGCGTGCCCGCGAACTCACCGCCGTCATCGACGCAGTTGCCGCCGCGGTTCCCAGATATCCGATCGACAAGATCATCAGCCAGGGCCGTGACCGCTATGCGGTCGTCGCCGGAAAATGCACCGTCATCGCAAGGATCATCGGCCTGCCGTCGAAACCCGGACTGGTCGGCCCGCGCCAATTCGAGGTTCAGCTCGACAAGCCGGATTGTGATTGAGATCGATGCGGCGGCGCCCCTACAATCGCCAACCCTGGCTCATCACGAAGCGCGCCGTTTCCCCCGCTATCAGCGCGCTGTCGCCATAGGCTTTCAGCACCTGGCCGTCCGGCAGCGCCAGTGTCAGCGCGAAACGCTCACCCTCGAACACGCAGGCGATGACGCGAAACGCCATGCCCTCGCCGTCGCGGCGCACATGCTCCGGCCGCACAAGCACATCGCGGATCGCTCCGTTGCTCGCACCCGCCTCGCCGATCCCGCCAAGTGCGGCCCGCAGCGTCGGCCACTCCAGCGCCCGCGGCGCGCCCTCCGGCACGGCCAGCCTGAGCACCGAGCCGCGGCCGATCAGGCCGCCGACGACGGCGCCCTCGGGCCTCGCGTAGATCTCCGCCGGCGGCGCCATCTGCATGAGCCGCCCTTCGGACATGACGGCGACATCGGTCGCAAGCGCCATCGCTTCCGCCTGGTCGTGGGTCACATAGATCATCGTCGCGCCCGAGCGCTCGTGGAAGATGCGGAAGGTCTCCTCCATCGACTTGCGCAAATGCTGGTCGAGATTGGCGAGCGGCTCGTCGAGCAGCACGACATCCGGCGAGGTCACCAGGCAGCGGGCAAGCGCGACGCGCTGCCGCTGGCCGCCGGAAAGGGCCGCGGGCCGGCGATCGGCATAATCGGTGAGCTTCACCAGCGCCAGCGCCTCGCCGACACTTCGTCGCCACGCCTCGCCGGAAATGCCGCGCACCTTCAAGGGATAGCCGACATTTTCCGCCACCGTCATATGCGGCCAGAGCGCATAGGACTGGAACACCATCGCCATGTTGCGCCGTTCCGGCGGCAGCGCCCGCGACGCGTCGGAAAGCCGCCTTTCGCCGAAATCGATCGAGCCGTCGCTCGGCTGCTCGAAGCCGGCGATCATGCGCAGCACCGTGGTCTTGCCGCAGCCGGACGGCCCAAGCAGCGCCAGGAATCCGCCTTCTCGCACGGTCAGCGAAACATCCGATACCGCCGGCCGCCCGCCGCCGAAATGTTTGGTGAGGTGATTGAGGATCAGTTGCGCCACGGCAGCACGCCTTCCGGGAGATATTTCGCGATCGCCTCGAGCGCCGCCATCAGGATCACGACCATGATCACCACCAGCACCGAGAGCGCTGCGGCAAGATCGGACGAACCGCTGTCGTCGAGATTGAAGATGGCGACGCCGAGCGTCTGGGTGCTGGCCGACCAGAGCAGCGCGGAAACCGTGAGTTCGTTGGCGGCGATGAGGAAGACGAGGATGATCGAAGCCCCCGCCGCCGGTGCCACCAGCGGCAGGATCACGTCGCGCATGCGCCTGAGGAAACCCGCGCCGGCAAGCCGCGCCGCCTCTTCCAGCGACGGATCCATCTGCAGAAAGGCGCTCATCACAGGCTTGAGGCTGACGGCCAGGAACGAGGAGAAATAGGCGATCAGGATGATCCAGATGGTGCCGTAGAGCGAGACGTTGAGGAGGGGCAACGGTGCGGCAAAGGTGAGGATGAAGGCGACCGCGAGCACGATGCCGGGCAGCGCATAGGGGATCTCGATGAGAATGCTGAGCGTATTGGCAAGCAAGCCCTTGCGCCAGGTCATCAGGTAGGCGGCCGGCACCGAAACGGCGAGCAACCCGAGCGCCGCCGAGGTCGCAAGGAACGTCGAATTGCCAAGCGCCTTCAGCGTCATCGACTGGCGAAAGAGGATTTCTTCGTAAGCCCGAAGCGATACCGTTTGCCAGTTGAGCGGCACGCCATAGGCCGGCACCAGCGAGCTTGCGACGAGCGCGGCCAGCGGCGCCGCCAGCACGAAGAACAAGATCGCGACCAGCGCCATCTCCACGACCAGGCGATAACGCCCGAGCGCGAAAGCGGCGTGGGCGCCGGAGAGGCCGATGATGCGGTAGTCCCGGCCGGAAAGCGCCCGCTGCTGCAGGATCATCCCGGCCGCGGCGATCACGGCGATGAGGCTCGAAAGCAGCGCGATCTCGCCGAAAGTGCCGGCACCGAAGCTTGCCAGCCTCGTGTAGATCAGGGTCGGCAGCACCTCGATCCCGGCGGGAATGCCGAGGATCGCCGGAATGCCGAAATTGCCGACGCCGGAAACGAAGGCGATCGCAGCACCTGCAATCAACCCTGGCAGCGAGAGCGGCGCAACGATATCGCTGATGACGCGGAACGGCGTGGCCCCCGCAAGCCTTGCCGCCTCCACCCCGTCGCGCGGCGAGGCTGAAAGCCCCGCTTTCAGCGCCAGAAAGACAAGCGGCGCATGCTGGACGCCAAGCAGCAGCGAAATGCCCGCGAGCGAATAGAGCGGTTGCGGACTGCCGAGCGGCGGCGCGATGCCGAGCGTCTTCAAAAGCGGGCTCGCCGGCCCGGTCATCTCCACCCAGGCAAGTGCGGTCACCTGCGGCGGGATCATCATCGGCAGCATGAAGGCGAAGCTTAAGCTCAGCTTGGCGCGCACATCGGTCAGCGCCACCGAGAAGGCGAAAAGCGCGCCGATGACGACGGAAACGATCATGCCGCCCGTCGCCGTTATCAGCGTGTTGCGGATCGCTGCAAAGGTCGCGGGCTCGGTGAGCACGCCGATCGACTGCCCGGAGACAAGCCCGGCAAAGCCGGCCCTGGCCAGGCTGATGAGCGGCAGCAGGCAGAGCAGAAACAGGCAGGCGAAAACGAAGGGCACCAGCCAGCGCGGCTCGGCGGCGGGTCTGGCACCCGCCCTCGCCTGCGGCACGTCCTGCGTCCGGCTTTGAAAGGGAAAGCGCAGCCAGCGAGGCCGGCTGCGCCGATCATTGCGTTCGAGCATTCTAAGGGATCAGTTTGTGCCGAAGATGCCGGAGAAGGTCTTGAGGTCGGTGTCGGAAGTCTTCACCGCTTCGGCGGCGTTGACCGGCAGCACCTTGATCGTCTCGCGCGCCGGATAGCCCTCGGGCAGCGCCACGCCGTTGCGGGCCGGGATGTAGCCCATCTTCACCGCCGTGTTCTGGCCCTCCTCGGACAGCAGGAAGTCGACGAACTTCTTGGCGGCGTCGACGTTCTTGGCAGTCTTCAGGATGCCGACCGGCTCGGTGACAGTCGAAACGCCCTCGGCCGGGAAGACGAACTCGACCGGCGCACCCTTGGCCTTCTCGCGGATCGCCATGAAATCGACGAGCATGCCATAGGCCTTCTCGCCGGTCGCAACCGCCTTCAGCACGCCGCCATTGCCGCCAGCAGCCGTGGCACCATTTGCCGCGAGCGCCTTGTAATAATCCCAGCCGAGACCATCGATGTTGCTCAGCGTCTGCGCATGGATCAGCGCCGCGCCCGAGGTCAGCGGGCTCGGCATGGTCACGAGGCCCTTGGCTTCGGTCTTGGTGAGATCCTGCCAGCCGGCAGGCTTCATCGCGGCCGAGGTGTTGTAGACGATGCCGGTCGTGATCATCTTGGTCGAATAATAGGCGCCGTCGGCATCATAGAGGGAAGCGTCGTAGTTGGCCGCTTCCGGCGACTTGTAGTCGGCGAGATGCCCGGCTTCCTTCAGCCGCTGCATCGTCACGGTGTCGGCGATGAGCAGCACGTCGGCGACCGGATTGCCGGCCTCGATCTCGGCCATCAGCTTGGCCATGATCTTGGTCGTGCCCTCGCGCACCCATTCGACCTCGATACCCGGATTGGCCGCCTGGAAGGCATCGACGGTCGCCTGCGCGTCCTCGTTCGGCTGGCTGGTATAGAGCACCAGATTATCGGCGTAGGCCGCGGTCGAAAGCAGGCCAGCGACGAGAGCGCCAGCAAGCACGGAAACAAAAGATTTCATGGATATACCCTCGTGTTGAAACTGGCGCCGAGGGATAGAGCCGCCCTTTTACAGGGGTGTGACAGGCCAGAACCGCAAGCCCCCTGTCGCGCTCCCTTACCGGGAGAACGCACGCTCCCTTGACAAGACGTGCAGACCGAGAAAGCTTGCACGGCATGCGAGTGGAGGAACTGCCATGGACACTTTTCTGAAAATTGCCGGAGCGGTGGTCATCGTCGTAGCGCTGGCGGTCTCGCTGTACGCAACCGTGCCGTCGTTCGGCTGGTTGGGCATTATCCTTGCCCTGCAGTCGGCATTGCCCACCATCGGCGCAGGCGTCGCGCTTGCGGCCCTCGGCGCGTTGCTCGGACAGCTCAATAAAATTCGCCTCGCCGCCGAGCGCCAGGCCGATCTGTTTCAGTCCATATTGGAACGCCGCAGCCAACCGGCCGCCGAATAGGCGCCGCCGACCGATGCGGCCAGATGCTCCACTTCTGCCCGCAATCTGGTGGCATCCGACGGCCTGAGGCTGACCGTTTCCTCGCCGTGGCCGGCAAGCAGGACGCGTGCGTAGACGACGAAGATTTTGCGTTTTGTCGCGTCGACGATTGCGACGAACCTTATGGCCGACCTTCTACAGGAAGCGTGACAGGTCAGCCTTCAAATGTTGCAATCCTCCCCTCCGGCCCGAGCAGCGTGCCCAGGCCGCGCCGCTAAATCAAAGCTTGGGCGCCTCGCCGATCTTCAGGCTGCAACGCGACTCTGGTTTCGATGGCAGCGTCAAACAACCTTTCGAACTCATCTGGCTCCAGCGGGTAGTATTGATAGTTGCCCGAGGCCTTCGCAGCCAGCACGACATAGAAGCGACCGCTTCCGCTTTCGCGCTTCACGCGCAACGACAGTACGCAAGTACCGTTCATGATCTGAATATCGGATTGCCGGATGACTTGCCCGGTCAACACCCTCTTGAGCGACCTGAATATCCCCGCCATGGTAAGACGTCCTCTCTCGTCCTCTGCACCCTCAGCCACGCCGAAGAAAAGCCGTGACAACCATGCACGGAAATCGCCCGGCACAAATACGTCCCGCAGGCGCCCCACCGCCACCTGCAATAGAAATTCCAGCCCGCATACACTTACACATGAACGCAGGGCGGCATAGTCAATCAAACGGATTATGTGTGCCGAAGCCGCTGACACGGTATCTGCACCCCAACTCCGTGTGGGGAGCCCTTGCCCGCGGGTCCGCCTGGCGCTCCGCTCCATGTCGAAAAAAATTTCGTGCCGATGTCACACCGGCCGTAGCTCGCTCGTCATGGTATCGGAACCAACGAAAGGAAACGGAACCATGACTGCCAAGATCGACCTTTTCGCCGCCGCCCCGCAGTTGATGAAGAGCTGGATGGCCACCTCCGTCGCGGTTGCCGCGAGCCTCGACCAGACCATCATCGAGCTCGTCAAGATCCGCGCCTCGCAGATCAATGGCTGCGCCAACTGCATCAACATGCACACCCAGGAAGCGCGCGCCAAGGGCGAGACGGAACAGCGCATCTATCTGCTTTCGGCCTGGCGCGAGGCGCCGTGCTATTCCGCTCGCGAGCGCGCCGCGCTAGGCTGGACCGAAGCGCTGACGCGGCTTTCGGAAGGCCACACCCACGAGCAGGCCTACGAGGCGCTGAAGCAACAGTTCACCGAGGAGGAACAGGTGAAGCTCACGCTGATGATCAACGTCATCAATGGCTGGAACCGTCTCGCCGTCGGCTTCGGCCTGTGGATCGACCCGGCCGCTGCCAAAGCCGCACAGGCAGCCGCCTGATGGCGGGTTCGCCGCAAGAGGACGCAGCGGCGGTTTTCGACCCGCTGCGTCCGAAGCTGATCCGCGTCGCCTACCGCATGCTCGGCTCGGTCGCCGATGCGGAGGACATGGTGCAGGAGGCCTTCATCCGCTGGATGGGGGCCGACCGCACGGCCGTGCGAGAACCCGAAGCGTTCCTGCGCCGCACAGTCACGCGGCTCTGCCTCGACCAGCTGAAATCCGCGCGGCTCAAGCGCGAAACCTATGTCGGCCCCTGGCTGCCCGATCCTGTCGTCGAGGAAGAGCCGGAGGACGACGTCACCCTCCCCCTGATGCTCGCGCTCGAAAGGCTCTCCCCGCTCGAGCGCGCCGCCTTCCTGCTGCACGACGTCTTCGGCCTCAGCTTCGACGAGGTCGCAACGACGATCGAGCGCGACCCCGCCGCCTGCCGCCAGCTTGCGGCCCGCGCCCGCACCCATGTGCGCGACGAGCGGCCACGCTTCCAAATCGAGCAGCAGCGCGGCCTCGAGCTCGCCAACGCCTTCTTTGCCGCCTCGCGAAACGGTGACATGAAGACGCTCGGCGCCATGCTCGCCGCCGATGTCAGCGTCCATTCCGACGGCGGCGGCAAACGCCCTGCGGCGATGCGGCCAATCCTCGGCTTCGATGCCGTCATGAAGGTGCACCAGCAACTGGCCGCCCTCTTTGCCAAACACGGCTCGACCCTGGTGCGCACCGGCTTCATCAACGGCCTCCCCGGCTTCGTAACGAGGGAAGCCGACGGCGAACTGCAGTCGACCGCGCTGGACATCGAGGACGGCAAGGTGGTGGCGATCTATGTGGTGCGCAACCCGGACAAGCTCACGCATCTGCATTAGGTTCGGTATTGCCCGTCGAAGCTCTCCTCCGCTTTGGAACAAGGCGGCCGTCTCAATCGGCCCGCCGAAGGCCCTCTGCATAGAGGCCTAAGCTGGTGCCGCGGCCAATGACTATGATGTGCCCACCCGGTTCGAGACCTCTCCTGAGTTCGTCGGGAACGCGGCAAAGGCTGTTGAAGAGAAACGGGACGTCTCGCAATTCGACCGGTGAACGGCATTCGCTGGTGCCGTAGCGACCCGGGTCCACCACCGTATACGGGAGTTCGACCTGATGGCCCGCGATAATGGCAAGAATCATCGGGCCCGCGAATACCACCATGTTGTTTCCAAAGAAGTAGCCAATAAACGGCCATCCTAGGAGCGCGGCGGCTTTCTTTATTTCACTGCCCCGAATCCTGTACTTGCTTTTGCAGGTGAGCCACAGCATTCCCACCGCAAATGCCACGCCCCCGACAATTCCGGGAATGGTTGTCGTTGCTACCCAATCTACCGATGGCAAAAATTGATAACCAACCATTTTCGCAAGAACAGGCAGTGCGCCGAGTGTCACCAGGACTGTGCCCAGGAAGCGGGCCGTACCTGGCAGCTTCTGCTGCACCATCTCTTCGTTCGCCAAAGCCATTAGCAGGACCGCATTTTTCAAGAGGGTTTCATCGTTCCTTCGCACGCTAAGGGTTGTGACTTCAAGGTCAACAACCAGCAGCAAACCCTTTCTGCCGATATGGCTGGTGGGCCAACTTCGCAAGGCAGGTGGTCGCCACATGGAATGCGACGCCACACTGCTCCAGAACCAAAAATCAGGCCGCTTGCTCGGCCCCGGCACCCGCCCGAATCCGCGCGATCACCTTGATCTCGAAATCGAAGCCGGCGAGCCAGTTGACGCCGATCGCGGTCCAGTTGGGATAGGGCTTTTCCGGGAAGACCCGGTTCTTGACGGCCATGAAGGTTTCGAACTGGCTTTCGGGATCGGTGTGGAAGGTGGTGATGTCGACGATGTCGTCGAGTGTGCCGCCCGCCGCCTCCAGCGTTGCCTTCAGATTGTCGAAGGCGCGTTCGACCTGGCGCTCGTAGTCCGGCTCGGGCGTTCCGTCCTCGCGGCTACCCACCTGCCCCGAAACGAAAAGCAGGCCCTGCGAGAGGATGGCCGCGGAGTAGCCGTGCGCCTCGTAGAGCGCGTGGCGGTTTGCCGGAAAGATTGCGTTGCGTTTGGTCATCGGTCTGGTCCTTCTCGTAAATCCAGGGCGCGCAGACGGGCACGCGCTGCCGTTTCAGGCAGAACTTCACAAAACCCGTTTCATTTGATATACGGCGCGTATCTGAAATAGTGAAATACGACGCGTATGTCAACTTCATATACGCTGCGTATATGAAGTTGAGGGCAATCATGGCCAAAAGCCGCCAGGAGACGATGGAAGAAAACCGCGTGAAGCTGATAGCGGCGGGGCGAAAGGCCTTCGCCGAAAAGGGTTACGCCGCCGCTTCCATGGACGAGCTCACCGCCGATGTCGGCCTGACACGCGGCGCGCTCTACCACAATTTCGGCGACAAGCGCGGGCTGCTCGCCGCCGTCGTCAATGAGATCGACGGCGAGATGGCCGCGCGCGCCAAGGAGATCGGCGGCGAAAACGACGACGCCTGGCAGTCCATGCTCGCGGAAGGTGCCGCCTATATCGAGATGGCGCTCGACCCGGAGGTCCAGCGCATCGTGCTGCTCGACGGCCCCGCCGTGCTCGGCGATCCCTCGAAATGGCCGAGCCAGAACAGCTGCCTGGTGGCGACACAGCGCTCGGTCGAGCAGTTGCTGGAGAAAGGCGCCCTGAAACCGGTCGACCCGGAAGCGGCCGCAAGGCTGCTGAGTGGTGCCGCGCTCAATGCCGCCCTCTGGGTCGCCGCCAGCGACGATCCGAAGGGCGTGCTGCCGAAAGCGATCGATGCCTTCCAGTCCCTGGCTTCGGGTCTGCTTGCCGATCGCTGAACCGGGCGGCGCGATCCGCAGGCCCTACCCGCGGCGTTCCCCCACCAGTTCCCAAAGGTCGATCTTCGCAGCACGTCCTTTGACCTGCACCATCCCGATTTCGCGGAAAACAAAGCTGCGGGCGACCGCGTCGTGAACGGCGACGCTCACCAGAATCGACGTATTGAACTCCTTGTTCAACCCTTCGAGCCTCGAGGCAACGTTGATGGTGTCGCCCATGGCCGTGTATTGCTGGCGCGAGGCCGCCCCGATGCTGCCGACGACGGCCGGACCGGTGTGCAAACCGAAACGTGTGAACAATTCGGGCCGGCCCGCCTGGCGGTTGGCCGCATTCAGGCCCTCGACCGCCGCCTTCATCGCCAGCGCGCAACGACAGCCGTGTTCGGCGTGCCTGATATCCTCGACGGGCGCATTCCACACGACGAAGATGGAATCGCCGAGATATTGCACCACGGTCCCGCCGTGCCCTTCGGCGATGCCGTTCAGGAGCTCGAAATAGGCAGAGAGAATGTCGACCACATCCTCCGGCGAATGCTGCTCGGATATGGTCGTGAAGTCGCGAATGTCGGTGAAGAGTGCGGTCACCTCCTGACGCCTGCCCTTGACCACCGCCCCGCCCTGAGGGTCGATGATCCGCCGCACCACCTCGCGCGGCACGTAGAGCGCAAATTGCACGATGGCGCGGCGGCTGGCGGCAAGCGCGCCCCCGAGCGTGTTGATCTCGGTGATCCACGAATGCGCCACGCCCTTGCCCGTGAAATTCAGATCGCCGATCCGGCGCGCCTCGTCGGCGAGCCGGTAAAGCTTCTGGCTGATCACCCGCGACAGCATCAGCGATCCGAACACGCCGGCCACCAGAAGGCCGGCGGCAATCAACAGGTTGCGCACCAGCAACCGGTTGGCCTGCGCAACGAGATCGTCAAGCGGCACGACGATGGCGACCGAACTCCCCCTGAACAGGCCGTCAACGCTGACCGGGGCGACCTGCGCAAGATAGCTTTCGCCCTCAAGATCGATCTCGGCAAGGCCGCCATTGGCATAACGCGGATCCTTGCGCAGCCGCGCCACGGCTTCCACGCCCGGGTCAAGGCTGCCTGAATCGACGCTGCGACCGCCCGACCAGGTCCCGAGGATCCGCCCCATGATCGACGGATCGGAATGGGCCACCAGCGTGTCGCCTTCGCCGATGATGAAGGACCGGGCGCGTCCTGAGATCTCCCGCGGATCGAGCAGCCGGCTGACCGTCTGCAAGTGGATGTTGACACCGACGACGACCCGGTGGTCGCCCTTCATCGGCGCGGCCAAAGCGAGCGTCGGAACCCGGAGCGTTCCCGCGACGAAGGGCCCGACGGACACCGGCGCATCGCTTGAAACGGCGGCCTGATACCACGGACGTTGCCGCGGATCGAAAGATGTCGGCTCGGACCTCGGCTCTCCGATCGGCCTTGTCTCGCGGTCGAGAAACCGAAGGGTCGACTGAGCCTGCGAACCCTGCCTGGGCGTGATCGTCCGGATGGCGAAGTTCGCCTCCGCCGGCGCCGAAAGGCTCTGGCGGACATAGTCCCTCCCGGTGTTGATCACCTGCAGGTACGAACCATCGGGATAACCGGCATAGATGCTTGTCGCGTTCGACACGCTTCGCAGCACCTCCAGGAAGAACTGCTGTTTTGCTTCAAGTTCCGCAGGCGGCGTGGGTATGAGCTGCGGCACCGCGGACGCCAGTCCGACGGCCTCATGTCCGCCTTCCAGCGCATTCCTGTAGCCTTCGATCAGCCGAAAGCTCATCTCGCGCATGTGCTTGGCGCCGCCGAGAACGGCCGCCGCCCTGCCCTGGCTGAACGCCATCCAGATGATCGGCGTCGCCGTGCAGATGAGCAAGGCGACGACCAGAACGCTGAGATGCACCCTGAGAGGCCTGGACCAGTTCACGCAACTCCCCCGAAACGCGACCGTGTTTCGGCGAAACTATCACCTGCTCGTGCCGGCAGGAATGCGCAATCTTTCAAACAAATAGGCCATTTCGTTGAATCAACTGCATGTTTCCTTCAATCGTAGCCGATTGAAGGACAAAAACATGCAGCACTTCAAAGCCCTACAGCGCCGCGCGTCTGATAGGACGCGCGGCGCTGTAGGAGACAATGAAATGGTCTGGTGTCGCCGGTGGCTTTGCCGGGCTAGTTCAGCGGGATGGCGTTGCCGTCCTTGCTGTCCTGGTAGGTGGAGGAGAGTTCGTCGTACTTCGCACGGATGGCGTCTGCGCGCGCCTTCAGCTCTTCACGCTGCGGGTCGGGAAGACCGTCGATCAGCGTGTGGATCGACTGGCCCTTCCAGAACGCGTTCGTGCGGTTGTAGCCGCCGGGCTCCAGCGTGAAGACCTCCTTCAGGATTTTCAGGTCGTGGGGGATGGAGAAACTGTCGCGGGAATCCTCGTGGCTGAAGAAGTAGTAGAAATTGTCGAATCCCGCCCAGGTGATCGCCGACAGACACATCGAGCAGGGCTCATGCGTTGAGAGGAAGATGAGATCGCGGGAGTCCGGGCGCGCAGCGCCCTCGATCTCGTAGAAGCGCTTCAGGGTGTGCACTTCGCCGTGCCAGAGCGGGTTTTCCGTTTCGTTGTTGGTCTCGACGAGCACGGTCGAAAGATCGGACTTGCGCATCAGTGCTGCGCCAAAGATCTTGTTGCCGGCGGCAACACCGGCTTCCGTTGCCGGGATGATGCCGCGTTCCATCGTGCCAAGCAGCGCATCGAGGAGTTGGTAGTTGTCGGTCTGCTGTGTCATTCCCAGTGTCCTTTTGTTGGGTTTTGAGAGCAACGCCAGGAAAAACAGGAACGGCTTCCTGCCCGGAATGGCGGGTTTCAAAGCAACTCCAGAAAAAGTGCGAAGCGGTTTTTCGTCCGGAGTTGCGTATTTCAGAGCAATCCCAGGAAAAGTGCGAAGCGGTTTTCCGTCCGGGATTGCGCATTTCAAAACAATCCCAGGAAAAGTCTGAAGCGACTTCCGCCCGGGACTGCATGTTCCAAAGATCGGGCCGGCTCTAGTGCGCCTCCGCCGCAATCAGCGGCACTTCCGCGCCCTTGGCATCGTAGAGTTTGCCATTCAGGAAGTAGTCGCCGTCATGCAGGCGTGCGATGTCCTGGTAGCGGATCGTGCGCTCCGTTGCCGCGACGAAGACCGACTGCTGGTCCGAGTTTCCTGTCGTGAAGTGGTTGAACAAGAGGTTGAGCAGGATCGCCATCACGGCGGCCGACGAGATGCCCGAATGGAAGATCGTCGCGACCCAGGACGGGAAATGCTCGTAGAAGCCGGGGGCCGCGATCGGGATCATGCCGAAGCCGATCGAGGTGGCGACGATCACCAGGTTCATGTTGTTGTTGTACTCGACCTTGGACAGCGTACGGATGCCGCTCGCGGCGACGGTGCCGAACAGCACGAGGCCGGCGCCACCGAGAACGGAGGTCGGGACGGAAGCAACGACGCGCCCCATGATCGGCAACAGCCCGAGCGTCACCAGGAACATTCCGCCCGTTGCCACCACATATCGGCTCTTGACGCCAGTGACCGCCACGAGACCCACATTCTGGGCAAAGGCGCTCTGGGTGAAGGAGCCGACGACAGGTGCCAGGATGCTCGACAGCATGTCGGCGCGCAGGCCGTCGCCGAGCCGGCGCGAATCCACCTTGGTCTCGACGATCTCGCCGACGGCGAGAATGTCCGCCGAGGTTTCGACCAGCGTCACCATGATGACGATCAGCATCGAGATGATCGCCGCCAGTTCGAAGGTCGGATAACCGAAGTGGAAAATCTTCGGCAGCGCGAAGACCGGGCCGTTTGCCACCTGCGAAAAGTCGGTCATGCCGGCGACATAGGCGATGCCGGTGCCGATCACGATCGAAAGCAGGATCGAGAGCCTGGAAATCGAGGCATTACCGAGCTTGCTGAGCAGCAAGACGATGACGAGCGTCACGGCCGCAAGCTGGATGTTGGCGGTGCTGCCAAAGTCCGGCGCCGCCTTGTTGCCGCCCATCGCCCAGAATGCTGCCACCGGCATCAGCGTAAGGCCGATGGTGGTGATGACGATGCCGGTAACGAGCGGCGGAAAGAAGCGCGTGACGCGCGAGAATATCGGCGTGATCAGAAGACCGATCAGCGAGGCCGCGATGACGGCGCCGAGAATGGCCGGAATGCCGCCATTGCCTGAAATCGCGATCATCGTCGCGACGCCCGAGAACGAAACGCCCTGCACCAGCGGCAGGCGGCTGCCGAAGAACGGCACACCAATCGTCTGCAGGATGGTTGCAAGACCGCCAGCGAAAAGCGAGGCGGTGACGAGCAGGCCGACATCGGCGGAATTCAAGCCCGCCGCCTGGCCAAGGATCAAGGGGACGGCGACGATGCCGCCATACATGGTCAAAACGTGCTGCAGACCATAGGCGAGGTTCGCGCCGATGCTCAGCCGTTCGTCTTCGGGATTCTCCGGTAGTACACTTTCCTCTGCAATGCTTGCCAAGGGTATCTCCTCCATACCATTGTGATTGCCCCGTCTCCCGCGGGACAACCAAAAGGTAGCTGAAGGATGGCAAATCTCGCCTTCCTAAAAAAAGCGAAACACCTTTCGGAAATTGGGCGGGAATGGGTACGGCGGCCAATTGATCCTGGCACCGCTCCGCAGACGCCGGCAGGACTGCCGACAGCGGCGCTTGACGGGAGGCGGCTGGAGCCCTTTGTGCGCCATCATGCAACAGGGCTCGATGATGTGCAAACGCCCGCTCAACCCGGTATCGGCGGCAGCGCCGGGGCGACCAGCCCGCGGAAGGGATCGCGCCAGGCGTCAATCCCCTCAAGCTGCTCCGCCCAGCGCCTGAGCGCCGGATAGTCCCCGATCGGCAGCCGCGCGGCATCATTGTAAGGCAGGAATGTCGCCATGCGAAAATCGGCAAAGGAGACCGCGTCACCCACCAGCCAGGCGCGCTCGGAGAGTTGCGCCTCGAGGATTCCGGCAGCCTTGCGAAATGCCTTCAGCCCCTCCTCCACCATCGCTTCCTCGCAGGGGCCGATGCCATAGCGCAGCTTGGTGCCGCGCTCCCAATGCACCATGTCGCAGGCTTGGACGAAGTTCTCCTTGCCCCAGCTGATCCAGCGGATCATCTCCGGCTCGTCGTCATCCGTCCGCCAGAAATTGGAACCGGTATGGCGGGAAAGATAACAGGCGATCGCATCCGCCTCCCAGAGCGACCGGCCGAGACGTTCGAGGATCGGCAGAAGCAGGTTCGGATTGAGCGACCGGAAGCGTTCGGCCTGGCCCGCCCCTTGAGGGTCGGCAAACTCGAACGCGACCTCGGCCTTCAGATACCGCGCGGCGGCAACCGCCAGGCGAGGATTGGGATTGCGGCTGAAGTAGAGCTTCATGCGGTGGCTCTCCTTTGGTGCACGTCATGAAGACGAACGAAGGCGACGCTTGCCGACAGGCGCAAAAGAAAAAATCGACCGCCGCTTCGTCGCGAATGACTCCTAGCAGACATGACGCGTAGCAGCCTGACTTCGCTCTGGGACAACTGGTTGCGGCCAGGCGCGGCTATGTATGCTATCGTGTCATCAACCAGGCTCTGCAAGGGAGCCCAGGTGACCAACAGGGACACTATCGAGTGGTGGACAAGTCCGTTCAGCGCCGTCTGGCTGCCATCCTTGCCGCCGATGTAGTCGGTTACAGTCGCCTCATGGGCGTGGACGAGGACGGCACCTTGGCGGTCGTGCGGAACCTCCGCGCCGAAGTGATCGAAACTAGGATCGCCGAGCACCAAGGTCGGCTGTTTAAGTCTATGGGGGATGGCTTTCTCGCGGAATTCCCCAGCGTTGTGAAGGCCGTGGCCTGCGCAGTCGCATTACAGAAGGATATGGCAGCACGGAACGCAGAGCTGTCAGAGGACCGAGCCATCCAACTCCGCATTGGCGTCAACTTGGGGGATGTGATTGCTGAGGATGGCGATGTTTTCGGTGAAGGCGTGAACGTCGCTGCGCGGATCGAGGGACTTGCCCCGGCGGGCGGCATTGCAGTCACCGGCATGGTTCATGACAACGTAGGAAGTCGCCTTGATCTCTCGTTTGAAGACATGGGTGAGCAGCAACTCAAGAATATCGCCCAGCCGGTCCGGGTCTATAGTCTGGGGGCTCCCTCAGGAACATCGGTGCGACCAACAGCGGTAGAACGAATCAAACCGTCCATAGCAGTACTGCCATTTACCAACATGAGTGGTGATCCCGGGCAACAGTACATTTCCGATGGGATCACCGAGGATATCATTACCGAACTCGCCCGCTTTCACGGCCTATCCGTAGTAGCTCGCCACGCGTCGTTTCATTTTGCCAACAAGGGAAAAAGTCATATCGAAGTAGCGCGGGAACTGGGCGTTGCCTATGTAGTTGAGGGTAGTCTACGCAAATTGGGCGACCGAATACGCATCACAGCCCAGTTGGTCGATGCCATAACCGGCACTCACGTCTGGGCCGACCGCTACGATCGCGATGCGCAGGATATCTTCGCTGTCCAGGACCTTGTTGTGGCCGCAATCGTAACAATGCTGGAGGGCCGTATGTACGCTGCAGAAGCAGCAAAAGCCCGTGCAAAACCAACTACTAGCTGGTCGGCTTATGACTGTCTGTTACAAGGCCGCAATCTATGTGACCATCAGCGTGATGCCGAAGCCGTACCCCTACTTGAGCGGGCAATTGCCGTCGATCCGCATTTTGCACTTGCACATGCCTGGCTGGCGATAGCTCTTACCATCAGCAATATCATTGTGCTCGATGACGATCAGATGGCCAAGGCTGAGAGCGCTTCGAAACAAGCGCTGGAACTAGATGCCAACGACGCCACGTCTCATTGGGCAAGAGCGCTCTACTACCTTTGGACAGGCGACCATGACCGTTCACGCTTCCATTTTGACAGGGCGCTGACACTCAATCCGGCCGATATACAGATTAAGGGCGACTACGCGAACTGGCAGCGCGCCAGTGGCAGGCCGGCCGATGCGTTGGCCACAATCGATGCCGCCATAGGCTTGGGTCCCTTCGTGCCCGATTGGTTTGCAGCGGTTCGCGGCCTGACGCTCTTTGACCTCGCTCGATATGCTGACGCAGTCGAAGCGCTCGAGAGTGTCCCTGTACAACGCTCCAGTGGCCTCTTGTACCTAGCCGCCGCGCGCGCGCAATTAGGCGACTTAACTGGTGCAAGTGAGGTGATCGCCAAGGTGAAGCTGGTGAAACCGGATTTATCGCTTCGGAATGTGATCCAGGTACTGCACTACGCACGCCCTGAAGCTCAGCAACACTTGATTGATGCCCTGCGGAAGGCGGGGCTGCCGGAGCAGTATGTGCGCCCCTTACGAGCAAGTTGAGTTAACTTCTGCTTGTGGCCCATTGCTTCTTTTAGCTGCGCTGCAAACGTTGGTCGCTTTCGGTGCATAGCGGACGCCGGCAAGTCGTCCGCCCGGCTGATTTATGGGTTCCCGACCTAGAGCATCCCGCTCTCAAGTGGAAGCACTGGAGGCGAAAGATGCTCTAGAATCAAAGTGCTAGGGCGTCCTTTGTGCGTCCAGTTGAACGCACGGCACTCTAGGTAACGTTGGGCTTCTTACGACTGCGCCAGAGCAAGACCGACAGCACCGCATGAACCGCGACCGCAGGCCACAAAAGGACGCCCGCGGAGCCAGTCAGTCCGAGATAGGCCAGATAGAGCGTGACTGCCGCACTGTAGATCAGCATGCCGAGGAGACCTGAGTTCCTCCAGCAGGCAACGCCGAGTGCGATCAGAGCAATACCGGCCACCCGGGCCGTCGGGATAGCAGGCCCGGTCAATGCCTCGCCAAGCAATACCTGCCCCACGAACGAAGGCACCACCACCAGCGCGAGCCCTGTTGCCATCTCCGCGAAGGCGGCGAGATCAAGCACGCGTATCATAGGAACGCACCTCTGCTAGCCGTTTATGTCCAAGCCTTGCGATGCACCGGCGCTAGAGCATCCCGCTCTCAAGTGGAATCACTGAAAGCGGAAAGATGCTCTAGATTCAAAGTGCTAGAGCGTCCTTTGTGCGTTCACTTGAACGCACGGCGCTCTAGGGCGTGGCGTTTGGCTTCAGTTCAAAAGTCAGCTTGTCGATCTTGCCCGTAAAGCGGAAGGGCGTGTCGTAGCGGTATTCCAGCAAGGCGACGCCGGTGCGTGTGTCGAGACCGACGTCGAAGGTCTCATCCTCGGGGAAGGTAACCGGGATGCCATGGTCGATGCTGTTCTTGGCGACCTCGTTGCCGTCAACCGACAGAACGCCCGTGCCGCCCGCTCCAAGGCCCTTTCCGTCCGATTTGAAGTCGAAGACGATCGTGTGTTTGCCGGGTTCGAGTTCCGGTCCCTCCCACATGGTGCGCTTGAGGTCGAGCAGATTGTAGAGGAATACGACCTTCCCACTGCCGACACCGAAGTCTCCCTGGCTGAGGAAGAGGCCGTAACCGCCAAAGCGGCCGCCTTCGGTGACGATCATGCCTTGCGCACCGCCGTCAGGTATCTCGACCTCGGCGGTAATCGTATAGGACTTGTTCAAGGTGCTGGGCGCAGCGCTGGCCGGCACACCGCTCAATTCTCCCTGATAGGTGAATTCCGTCCGTCCGGCCGTCAGGTTGGGTCGAGGGGCGTTCCAGCGTGCGAGCGTCGAATTGTCGAGCGGCAGCACGTTGTACTTCTTCGCTTCGGCATAGAAGAGGTCCTGCAATTCCTTGAGCTTGTCAGGCATTTTGGCGGCAAGATCGGTGAACTGCGTCGGGTCTTCGTCGACGTTGTAGAGTTCCCAATTGTAGCCGGTGATCACGTCGGGAGGCGTCTTGGTGCTGAGTTCCCACGGCAGTGTCGCGGGCGTCGTCGCGGCGACCCATCCGTCGTGGTAGATCGCGCGGTTTCCCAGCATCTCGAAGTACTGCGTCTGGTGTTGCGTCGGGGCGGTGGCATTCGCCTTGTCCCATGCGTAGGCCATGCTGACGCCTTCGATCGGCTCCTGCTTGATGCCGTTGATCGTCTCCGGTTGCGGGATGCCGGCCGCCTCCAGGATCGTCGGCACGATGTCGATGAAGTGGTGGAACTGCGCGCGGATACCGCCCGCGTCGTTGATATGGCCGGGCCAGGACATGACCATGCCCTGCGCCGTCCCGCCGAAATGCGAAGGCACCTGCTTGACCCACTTGAACGGTGTCCCCATCGCCCAGGCCCAGCCGGCTGCGAAATGCGGGAATGTCCGTTCCGAACCCCAGAACGGATACCAGAGAAACTGGTCCTTAACCGGAACTTCGACACCGTTGAATGTGGTGAACTCGTTCGGTGTGCCGTTGAGCATGCCTTCGGCGCTCGCTCCGTTGTCGCCGCCGATGTAGATGATCAGGGTGTTGTCGAGCTCTCCGAGGTCTTCCACCGCCTGGATGACGCGGCCGATCTCGTTGTCGGCATAGGCAAGATAGGCGCCGTAGACATCGGCCTGCCTGATGAACAGTTTCTTTTCCTCGAAACTGAGCGAATCCCATTGCGGTAAACTGTCGGGCCAAGGCGTGAGCTGGGCGTTCTCGGGCATGATGCCGAGCCGCTTCTGATTGGCGAAGATCGTCTCGCGAACCTTGTTCCAGCCCTCGTCGAAGAGGTGCATGTCGCTGATCTTCTTGATCCATTCGGGCGTCGGGTGATGCGGCGCATGGGTGGCACCGGGCACGTAATAGACGAGCCAGGGCTTGCCAGGGGCGATCTCGCTCAACTGCTTGATGTGCTGGATCGCCTCGTCGGCCATGGCCGTTTCCAGGTTCCATTTGGGATTGCCTTCAAACGGATAGATGGCAGTCGTATTGCGGAACAGGTTCGGCTGCCACTGGCTGGCATCGCCGCCGACGAAGCCATAGAAATAGTCGAAGCCCATGCCCGTCGGCCACTGGTTGAAGGGGCCCGCCTGGCTCGATTGATAGGACGGCGTGTTGTGGTTCTTGCCGAACCATGCGGTGGCGTAGCCATTTTCCTTGAGGATCGTGCCGATCGTTCCTTTCTCGATGGGAATGATCGAATCGTAACCGGGATATCCGGTCGCGATTTCGCCGACCACGCCGAAACCGACGGAATGGTGATTGCGCCCAGTGATCAGCGCCGCACGCGACGGCGAGCAAAGCGATGTCGAGTGGAAGTTGGTGAAGCGCAACCCCTCCTTGGCGATGCGGTCCATCGCCGGTGTCGGAATGACCCCGCCAAAGGTGCTCGGCGCACCGAAGCCTTGGTCGTCCGTCATGATGAGCAGCACATTGGGAGCGCCTTTCGGCGGCACGACACGCGGCGTCCACCAGGGCGTCGATTCCGAGGCCTTTTCCTTGATCACGCCGCCAAAAGCCGGACTTGGCGACGGAAGCTGCTTACCGGTAATTGTTGTGGTCGCTCCGGGTGCCCCGAGCGTCCCTGAAACCTGCTGTGCCCATGCGGACGCAAAACCAAGCGCGAAGAAGGCTGCACCCGCAAGCATGCTCTGGCCAATGGTCATGGCGGACACCTCTACTGCAGATTGTTGAATCCCCTCCGAATTAGAGCGGCCTAATATACCCAAATCACCGCGTGCGGGAAAGGTGGGACATTGAACCTAACGCGGGAGAGTTTTACGACCGGACTTCTCCAGCCGAAATATTCCCGGAACAGGCGGCTGATGCCCACACAGGCAAATGTGAATCACACAAAAACATGCTCGTTTGAGCTGGACTCACGTATAGCGATGCAGGCATCCCAGCGATCGACGCGGGCGTCGCGTCTTTCGTTGCCTGAACAATTCCGTTCTGGCTGCGTTCATAATTACGAGCGCTAAATGGGATCGCCGTTTAGGAGGTGACATACATGAAGAAGATCATTTCAATCAGCCTGCTGCTCGCGTCGCTGATACCGGGCGCAGCACTGGTGCCGGGCACAGCACTGGCCCAGGGCGTAGAGCTCTATCTCGATGGCGGTGGGCCAAGATATGACGATGGCCGACGCTATTACGACGACGAGGACTACGGCGACGGCTATTATCGCGACCGCTACTATCGCGACCGCCAGTATCGCGATCGCCGCGCCCAGCGCCGCATTTGTACCCCGCAACGCGCTTTGGCGATAGCGCGGGCCGAGGGCTTGCAGGGCGCCAGAGTCGGTCGAACCACCAATCAATGGATCGAAATTAGAGGGTCGCATCGTCGGACGATCGTCTTCGGCCTGCAGCCCAACTGCCCGGTTCGCGGCTACAACAACTGGTAAAATGCATTGCGGGGCTTCCGTCGACGGTTGGGGCGATCCTCGCCCTCACCCCGGCGGCCCGCTATCTCAGGCCCCGCCCCCCGGCTGAGAACGGGGGGCCGGCCCGCACGGTGAACAATTGTTCAAGGGCGGACGATCCTAGCGTTTTCCAAACACCGTGACAGCGTGGAGGTCTGTGCTCCCTCACGAGGTTTCGGCCCCTGTGAACCTCCCAGGCAGTTTTTTGCCCTATTTCTCGCCGGAGCTTTGCCCGGCCAGCTTACAGCCGTTCGTCTCATGGAGATGGCGCGCGCTGCATCAAGCCTGACGAGAGAGCACCCTGCGCCGCCAAACGGATCGCACCCACCCTCAGCGCTTGGAGCCTTGGCCGGTCCCATTCGGCGTCGAACCCTGCGGCGCAAGATTGCGAGCGCCGCGCCACACCCCGGCAGATCGACCGTCTCGGCATCTGTGAATTTGCTTCCCAATACCTGCGAACCCGGTCTGCCTACCGGCGATCCCGGTCCTGACCTATTTCTCTGTCCACCCCCGACGCAGGCAGGGCCTGCCCCAATGATCAGCAAAGGACAGTGAAATGGCACTCAAGGACATTCTTCCCGGCAAGCTTGGTTTTGGCGCCGCACCGCTCGGCAACATGTTCCGCGAAATCCCGGAACAGGAAGCGCTCGGCACCGTCGAGGCCGCCTGGAACGACGGCATCCGCTATTTCGACAACGCGCCCTTCTATGGCGCCGGCCTTGCCGAAATCCGCATGGGCGAGGCGCTTGGCCGTCGCCCGCGTGACGAATACGTCATCAGCACCAAGGTCGGCCGGGTGATCCTCGACGAGATCGAGGATGTCAGCGCCCGTGACCTCGGCGAGAAGGGCGACGTCTTCCGCTATGGTCGCCCCAACAAGATCGTCAACGACTATTCCTATGACGCGACGCTGCGCTCGATCGAGGACAGCCTGAAGCGCCTGAAGACCGACCGCATCGAGATCGCCTTTGTCCACGACGTTGCCCAGGATTTCTATGGCGACGAATGGCTCGATGTCTTCGAGACCGCACGCAAAGGTGCGTTTCGGGCGCTCGACCGGCTGCGCGACGAGGGCGTGATCAAGGCCTGGGGCCTCGGCGTCAACCGTGTCGAGCCGATCGAGCTGCTGCTCGCGCTCGAAGGCCCGCGGCCGGACGGCTTCCTGCTTGCCGGGCGCTACACCCTGCTCGATCACGACCGCGCCCTCCAGCGCGTCATGCCTGATGTCGCCGAACGCGGCCTCGGCATCATCGTCGGTGGTCCCTACAGCTCCGGCGCGCTCGTCGGCGGACCGAACTTCGAATATGCCCCGGCCACGCCCGCAATCCTCGACAAGGTCGCGCGCATCAAGGCGATCGCCGACCGCCACGGCATCAGCATGAAGGCCGCCGGGCTGCAATTCGCGCTCGCCAACCCGGCTGTCGCCGCCGTCATCCCCGGCGCCAGCCAGCCGAGCCGGATTGCAGAAGACCGCGCTGCTCTCAACGAGGTCGTTCCGGCCGCTTTCTGGCGGGACTTGAGCGAAGCCGGCCTGGTCAATCCCGCCGCTCCCCTACCGATCGCCTGAGCGAGAGCGTGAACTGTGCCCGCCCGCTATCTTGCGGGCGGGGCAGCCGCTGCCGGATCCTCCGCCAGAAAGCGCTGCAGGCCTGGCGCGGGTGCGCCGCCAGCGTCCGGGAGTTCACCCTTCGGCGGAAGCGGGCGCCCCTGCCCCGTCATGCCGGTACGAACGGCCGGAGCGCCTCGACCAGTTCGGTGGTCCCGTAGCAAACCTCGCCCTGCGGCTCGATGTCGATCAGCCCGCCTTTGTTGTGCGCGTCGTAGAGATCGACCAGGAGCCCGGCAGTGCTCGCGCTCAGAGCCCGCTCAAGCGCCTCCTGCCAATGTTCGCGCGGCACGGCCTGAGCGGTGATCGTGCGGCCCAGCAACTGGCTCAGGGCGCCGGCGACATCCGCCGCGCTATAGCGGCGCGGTCCTTCGGCGTGAACGACCTGTTCGCCCGTTTCCGCGCGCGGGCGCCTGAGAAGCTCCGCAGCCATCCGGCCGACATCCCCCGTCGAAACGGTCGCAAACACCCGCTCGACCGGATGGTGCAGGCTCGGCAGGCTGCCCGTTGCGATCGCGGTGGGGATACTGCGGGCCCAGCCCTCCATATGCTCCGCCGAGCGAAGGAACACCTTGGGCATGGCGAGCTGTCGAAGGCGTTCCTCGAAGTGACGGAACACGGTGGGCATGCCGATATCTTCGTCGACATGGGCACCGTAGTCGGAGATTGCCAGCACGCGTTCCGGCCCTGCGCGCGCAATCGCCTCGGCCATGTTCGCCGTCATCTGGCGCATCTCTCCCTTCGCGTCCTCGGCCCGGAGCGGCGGCGGCAGGATGATCTGCACGGCTTGCGCACCCGCAAACGCCTGGCGGAGTGCCGCCGGGTCCTGCAGATCGGCGAGCGCGACGTCACAACCGACCGCCCGCAATTTCTCCGCCTTTGCCGTGTCGCGCAGCACCGCCCTGACCGGCAGACCCGCCTTGCGCAGTGCCGATGCTGTTGAGAACCCCACCTTTCCGGCGGCTCCGAGGATAGCAAACATGATCTCTTTCCTTGCTGAAGACGGGCAAGGACTAGGGACCACGCAGGGCGCCGTCGCACAGATTCGGTCAGGATTTTGCAGTTTCGGTCAAATTTCGGCCGCGCACCGCATGATCGCGCCAGGGGTCTCGCCCAGAAGCCGGCGCATCGTCGAAGCCATATGGCTTTGATGGGCGAAGCCGGCGGTGACCGCGATCTCGCTCGCCGGCATCGTCGTCGTGGTCATCAGCGCGCGCGCATGCTCGACGCGGCGGCGGATGACGTATTGATGCACCGGCAGACCGGTGCTGTTGCGAAACAGCGTCTTCAGCCGCGTGACGCTCAAGCCCGCGACCGCGGCGAGGTCGGCAAGATGAAGCCTCTTGTCCAGATTGGTCTCGATGAACTCGGTCAGAACCCGCAATTGCCGCGCCGAGAGTTTTGGTTCGCTGCGCCCTTCCGGCTGTTGCGGCCCGCCGGTGGCGGTTTCGATCAGCCGCACGGCAAGCGCATTGGCAAGAAGGTCGATATAGAGCGGATCGGATGGCGTGTCGGCCTCCAGATCCGCCTTGATCGCCCAGCCGATCGCTTCGAGTCTGGTGTCGCGCACCTGCAATTGCGGCAGCAACTCCGTCCTGTCGCCATGCCGCCCGAGGTCGGCCGCGACCCGGTCGAGCAGCGATCGCGAGAAACTGAGCCGCAGAATCCGGCAGTCGGCATCATCCTCCCAGAAACCCTCGACCCCGGCCGGGATGATGTCGATATCGCCCGGCTTCTGCACCCGCCGCATGCGCCGGCCGCCACACTGGCAATCGGCGTTGACTGGCGGACCGAAATGCATGCCCAGCCGATGCATGTCACCGCCCGGCACCTGCACCCGCCCGCGCGGAATATGGATGAAGTCGGCCGAAAGCCCGTTCCATGCCCGCCCGGCACTGGTCAGGAGAATCTGCGGCGATGGTTGAATGGAAGAAAGCGTCATGACCTGCTGCGACCTGGACCTCGGCATGGGGTGGCCATGCTACGTCGCAACAGGCGGCTTAACAACGGCGGGCGCGCAGTTGATCGCCACCTTTCCTTCCGCTGGCAGATCAGGCTTCCGCTGCCCCATCAGAACGGATTGATATAGTTGGTGATCGCGATCTGGCGCAGAAGCACCCGGCGGATCACATGGGCGGCCTTCACCCGGTCGGTGAATACGGCGGCAACCCCTGCCGCGCCCGCGGGCAGCCTTGCGGCGAAGGCCTCGTCATCCAGCTTGATGCGCACGACGAACGGTGCTGCCGATACCGCTTCCGGCGCCACCGCCGTGCCGGAGACGCGCGCCTGCCCGGAGGCGATCGCCTGCAGCACGCTTTCGACCTTGCCGGTATGGGTCTCGCCGGGAGCGAACTTGAAGGTCGCTTCCACCATCTGGCCGGGCTGAATGTAGCGCGCGTCGATCTGGTTGATCTCCACCCCGATGATCGTCTCGGACGTATCGATGAAGGCCATGGCCGGCGAAAGCGGCAGGGTCGCGACGCGCGCACCTTTCCTCAGCGCCAGGTTGGTCACATAGCCATCGGCCGGCGCTCGCACCGTGGTCTTGTCGAACTCCCATTGGGCATTGGTAATCTGCGCCTTCAGATTGTCGACATCCGCCTGGCGCTGCTGGACATCGAATTCGGTCGCGGCATCGCGCGATTGCAGCTTCGTCATCTGGGAGAGCCTGAGCTCCTGCAGGGAAAGCTGCGCCTGCAGCGCATCCACCTTCGCCTTGTAGGGCACGGGGTCGATGCGGAAGAGCACGTCGCCAGCCTTGAGCGGGCTGTTGGCGGCGACCGGCACGTCCAGCACCTCACCGGCGACATCGGGCACGATCGCGACGGAATTGCGCACCACCAACGCCTTGCCCTGCGGCGCTCCCCAGTTCATCGGAATGAACAGGCCGACGAGGAGCAGCAGGAACACGATCGCCGGCGAGACCTTCCAGAAGAGATTGAAAGGCACGATCCTGAATTTCACCAGGCAGAAGAGGATGGCCAGATAGACATTGAGCAGGACGACGATCATGGCTGGCCCGCCTCACTTGGATGTGCCTCACTTGGACGAGCCTCATTTGGGCGCGGCACGTCCACATAGGCCCAGACAAGCGCGACCGGCCACAGCGCGAAACCAAGGAATAGCGTCACCCAGCCGGCGACATTGACGGCTTCCGCCCAGGGATGGTTGCGCCGCCTGGCGATCGACCCCGGCAGCATGGCGAAAAAGATGAGGACAGCGACCGTGCTCGCCACGAGCACGATCAGCACGATCCAGGCGAAAAGGTCGATGAAGCTCATGACGTTCCGCTCCCCTTCATGACAGGGACGCTAGCCCCGGAGCCCGAGCGTGCGGAAGTACGTAACAGTTACCTTTTGCGCACCGCGCTGCACCTGACCGAAGAACTGCAGATCGCGCATCAGCCGGCCTCACCACGATCCGGCGGATAGACCGGCCGCCTGATCTTCGACGACCAACACATCATTCTGGAAGCGGTGAAGGAGGGCCAGGGCGTGGCGCTGATCGACCGCACCATGGTGGAACACGAACTGAAATCCGGCCAGATCTGCCTCGTCCACGACCATTTCTACGAACCGGCCGAAACCTACCAGTTCGTCTGCCAGGAGGAGCTGTTGCGCACCAAGCCGGTGACGAAGAGCTTCCTCAACTGGCTGATCGCCGAGATCGAGGAGCGCGAGCGGCGCAGCGCCAAGTTTGCCGGGTGACGCTCGTTGGCGCCCCCTAAGATCCCTGTTCCCCTTAGGTGATCTTGAAGGCGTCGTTCAGCACATCCGGCCACGCAAGCGCGCAAACGGGTCACGCGGCGCCTGTTGCTGAAGGCCGCGTCGGAAGCCGGCGGGCGAGCTTTTGCCCGCTTGTCCTGCTCGCTGGCCCGATTTGGGGCAATGCGCCCCCTCATCGCCCTGGTGATCTTGATCAAAGTCAAGGAAAGCCCCGCAGCGCCGTGCGATTGTTTCCGTGCAGTAGCTCAGTCTTTCGCGAAGCGGCCGTGCCGCACGGAGGGGAAAGCGATGAGAAACAAGTCTGCCAAATTGATCCTTGCAAGCATTCTGAGCGTTGGCCCGGCGCTCCCGGCAGCCGCACAGGAACATAACGACACCGGCACGCTGGACACGGCCAAGGCCGAAAAGGCTTTTGCCGCCAAGCCGCTCTATTCACCCTATGCGGGCCGCAATTTTCCGACCCGCCCCCTGTTCGGCGACACGCATCTTCATACCGGAGCCTCATTCGACGCCGGAGCCTTTGGCGCGCGGCTGACCCCGCGCGATGCCTATCGCTTCGCCCGCGGCGAAGAGATCATGGCGTCGAGCGGCCAGCCCGCCAAGCTGTCGCGCCCGCTCGACTTCCTGGTGGTCGCCGACCATTCCGACAATATGGGCATGTTCCCGGACCTCTTCGCCGGCAAGCCGGAGGTCATCTCCGATCCGCAGGCCAAGACCTGGTACGAAATGATCAAATCGGGCCAGGGCGGAAAGGCCGCGCTGGAAATCATCTTCAGCTTCGGCAAGGGTACCTTGCCGACCTCGATGATTTACGGGCCCGAGACGCGCCCCTACAAGAACGCCTGGCAGGATACGATCAAGGCGGCGGAAGAATATAACGAGCCCGGCCGCTTCACCGCTTTCATCGGTTATGAATGGACATCGAACACGGGGGGCAATAACCTGCACCGCAATGTCATCTTCCGCGACAATGCCGACAAGGCGAGCGAGGTCGTGCCCTACACGACGCTGAAGCCGCTCGGCAGCGACAATCCGCGCGACCTGTGGAAGTGGATGCAGGCCTATGAGGACAAGACCGGCGGCAATGTGCTGGCAATCGCCCACAATGGCAACCTGTCCAACGGGCGCATGTTCCCGATGATCGAATCCTTCACCGGCAAGCCGGTGGACAAGGACTATGTCGAGAGCCGCGCCCGCTGGGAACGGCTCTATGAGACGACCCAGACCAAGGGCACCGGCGAGGCCCACCCGGCGCTCTCGCCCAATGACGAGTTCGCGAACTTCGAGATCTGGGACTTCGGCAACCTCGATGCCAGCGTGCCCAAGACGCCCGACATGCTCGAATTCGAGTATGCGCGCTCGGCGTTCAAGAACGGCCTCAAGCTCGAAACTCAGCTCGGCACCAATCCCTACAAGTTCGGATTGGTGGGCAGTTCGGACGCGCATACGGGGCTGTCGGCCATGGAGGAAGAAAACTTCTTCGGCAAGACGACCCCGCAGGAGCCGAGCCCGGAACGGCTGACGGCGACCTTCGTCAAGGACGCCAAGACCAATATCACCGTGATGGACTGGGAAGTCGGCGCGTCCGGTTACGCAGCCGTGTGGGCCGAGCAGAATACCCGTGAATCCATTTGGGACGCCATGCAACGCAAGGAGACCTATGCGACGACAGGCTCACGCATGCTCGTTCGCTTCTTCGGCGGCTGGGACTTCGAACCGGTCGATGCCGAAGGCCGCAATCCCGGCGCCATGGGTTATGCCAAGGGCGTGCCCATGGGCGGCGATCTGAGGGCCGCGCCTGAGGGCAAGGCACCGACATTTCTCGTTGCCGCGCTGAGGGACCCGATCGGCGCCAATCTCGACCGTTACCAGGTCGTCAAGGGGTGGCTCGACGACAAGGGCGAGACGCATGAACAGGTCTACGATGTCGCCTGGGGTGGCGATCGCAAGCCGGGCCCGGACAGCAAATTGCCATCCGTCGGCAATACTGTCGACGTCGAGAACGCGACCTGGACCAACACCATCGGCGCTCCGGAGCTGATCGCGGTCTGGAAGGACCCGGAGTTCGACCCGAAGCAGAAGGCATTCTACTACGGCCGCGTCATTGAGATCCCGACGCCCCGGTGGACCGCCTATGACGCCAAGCGTTTCGGAACGAAGCCGCTGGAAGGCACGCGCATGACCGTGACCGAGCGCGCCTACACCTCTCCGATCTGGTACACGCCATAATCCGGGAGATGGATGACCGCATGCGGGCGGACGCACGAAGACCCTGCGCCCGCCGCCCTCCGTCAAGCGAGCGAGCACAGCCATGCTGAAACGCATCTTACGAGAGCCGCTGGTCCATTTCCTGGCACTTGCGCTTTTGATTTTCGCCGCGTACGGCCTTCTGCGCGGCGGCGCCGATGCGCCGGAAAAAATCGTCGTCAGTGCGTCGAAGATCGAGCAGATGGCAACGGTCTTCACCAAGACCTGGCAGCGCTCGCCGACGGCGGACGAGCTGAAAGGCATGATCGACGATTATGTGAAGGAAGAAATTCTGGTCCGCCAGGCGCTGGAACTCGGGCTCGACCGGGACGACACGGTCGTGCGCCGCCGCCTGCGGCAGAAAATGGAGTTCCTGAACGCCGCCGACGCCGTCCCCGTGACAGTCACCGATCCGGAACTGGAAGCCTATCTCGAGGCCAATCCGGCAACCTTCGCCACCGATGCGAAGCTGGCATTCGAGCAGGTGTTTCTCAATCCCGCCCGGCACGGCGACACGATTGCTGAGGACGCCGCCGCCTTGCTCGCGGGGCTCCGCAGCAACGACACGGCCGACCCCGCTTCGCTTGGCGATGTCTCCCTGCTTCCCGCCGCAGTTCTGCTCACAAGCAAGGCGGCGATCGACCAGACCTTCGGCGGAGACCTTGCGGACGCGCTCGAAAAGGCTCCGCTCGGTCAGTGGACGGGACCGATCGCCAGCAGCTTCGGTCTCCATCTGGTCCGGGTGTCGGAGCATGCGCCAGGCCAGGTGCCAAAACTCAAGGACGTCCGCGACGACGTGGCAAGGGAGTGGGAAAACGCCAAGCGTGCCGAACTCGAGCAGCAACGCTTCGGCGAATTGCTCGCTCGCTACCAGGTCAGCGTCGAAGCCCCCACTGCCGCGGGGGACGGCAGATGAGACCGCCTGGTGCCCTTCTCGCCTTGCCGATCCTTCTGCTGCTCGGCGCTTCCGCTATCGCCCATGAGGTTCGGCCGGCCTATCTCGACATACGCGAAACGGCGCACGACACCTTCGCCGTTCTCTGGAAGGTGCCGGCGCAGGGCAGGATGCGGCTGGCACTCGACGCGCATCTGCCAAAACAGTGTATCGAAAGGGCCACGCCGATGCGGTCGTTCGAAGGCAGCGCCTATCTGGAGCGGTGGACCGTCGACTGCGCGGGGGGATTGCGGAATGGCACGATCGTCATCGACGGGCTCAAGGCCACGCTGACCGAAGCACTGGTGCGCATCGAATACGAGAATGGCGGCACCGAGGTTGCGCGCCTCATGCCTGAGGCGCCCACCTTCACTGCGGCCGGCACCCAGCCCAGTCTTGAAGTGGCCCGGACCTATTTCCTGCTCGGCGTCGAGCACATACTCCTGGGTTTCGATCATCTGATCTTTGTGCTCGCGCTCATGTTGCTGATCCATGACCGCTGGATGCTGTTCAAGACGATCACCGCCTTCACCGTCGCCCACAGCATCACGCTTGCCGGAGCGTCGCTCGGCTATTTCAGCCTTCCCCAGAAGCCGGTCGAAGCGACGATCGCCCTCAGCATTGCCTTCGTCGCAAGCGAACTGCTCAAGGCCAGACCGAACGAAGCGCGCCTGTCGGAAACCTATCCCTGGGTCGTCGCCTTCGCCTTCGGCCTGCTGCACGGTTTCGGCTTCTCCGGCGCGCTGAAGGAGATCGGATTGCCGCAATCGGATGTGCCGCTGAGCCTCTTGACATTCAACCTCGGCGTCGAGGCGGGGCAGATCATCTTCGTTGCCACGGCTCTGGCGGTTGCCTGGGCGGCGCGCGCGATGGTTGGTTTCCACGCCGCCTTCGCGCGGCGGGCAATCGCCTACGGCATCGGCACCAGCGCGATGCTGTGGTTCATTCCCAGGATCGCCAGCCTGGCAGCCTGAAGCGCGTCGCGATCTTTCAGATCCGCTCCTTGCGCTTCAAGTGTTTCGCATGTCGTTGGCGCATAACCGCTGCGCACTTTTGCGCGACATGCAGCCAAGCAAAGTTCTACAGCGACCTTTGCGCATCTGATAAGACGCGCGGCGCTGTCGAGTCCGGCAATCGAGTTGAGCAGTCCGCGCAGCGCGTGAGCCCGGTCGGCGCACCAAGGCTCGCATGTCCTCACCCCGCTTGCTGCGCCCCGTGCGCGTGGATCACCGCGTCCGCCTCCTTGCCGTAGAGCTCCTCGAAATGGTCGAAGCTCTTGGAGAAATAGCCGATCCCTTGCGTTGCCGCCCGAAGTGCGCGGGCGAGATCGTCGAGCGCCGATCCCGGCACCAGTGCGCGAAAGATGTCCCAGCCCTTGGCGGTCTCGTCCCGGTCGAAGCCGAGCACCTGGCCCTTGTAGGTGGAGACGATCGGCACCAGGCTGCCGGAATAGATCGAGGGGATGTGGATCTCGATGCGGATGACCGGCTGCATCAGGACGGCTGAGGCCTGCGACAGCGCCTGGCGCACGCCCATCTTCGCCGCTGCCCGGAAGGCGAAGTCGTTGCTGTCGACCGAATGGTGCTGGCCGTCGGTCAGCGTCACGCCGACATCGATCACCTGAAAGCCGAGCGGGCCTTTCTCCATCGCCTCGCGGGCGCCCGCCTCGATCGCCGGGATGAAGTTGCGTGGCACCGCCCCGCCCTTCACCGTCTCGGCAAAGGAGAAGCCGGCGCCGCGCTCGTTCGGATGCACGCTGAGCTTGACGTCGGCGAACTGCCCGGCGCCGCCCGTCTGCTTGCGGTGGCGGTAGTGCACGTCTGACGGTTTCAGCACCGTCTCGCGATAGGTCGGGCTCGGCGGCTTGTCGGTGACGCCGACATGGAAGACATCGGCAAGCGTCTTGCAAAGATCGCGCAGATGCATCGGCCCCTGCACGCAGACCAGTTGCGCGCCGGTTCCCTCCTCCTGCATGACCGCCAGCGCACGGTCGGTCTCGGCAAGCTTGGCAAGCGTGCCGGAAAGCTTGGTCTCGTCGCGCTCGCTGTCGGGCACCAATATGCGCTCCAGCATCGGCGTCGGCGGCACGGTCCAGTCCGGCGCCGCTGCCGTGCTATTGCCGGCAAGCAGCGCCGGCACCGGCAGATGCTCGGCTTTGACCGCCGCGATGATCGCGCCCGCCTCCGGCGTGGCGTTTGGCAGCGGCTTGCCGGTCGCCGGGTCCTGCAGCGAGCCAAGGCTGCCGCCGCCAAGCGTGGCGCCCTGCTTGATGCCCGATGTCAGCGCGCGGACCAGCACGGTCTTGCCGACATTGGCGCGGTGATACGCATGGAAGCTGACGGCCGAAAGCGCCGCCTCTCCGATCGCGCCGGCCGCCGCCAGCCTGTTGCGAAGCGCCTCGACGGCGGGTGCCTCATGGCGCAGCGCCTTCATCAGCCTGAGAATGCCGTTGGCATGGCTGGCGGAGCCGACCAGCACCGGGATGATGTGGTTTTCCTTCAGCAGCCGCGTGGAGATCGCATAGATCGTGTCGCTCGCCGGTTCCCGGTCCTCGATCAGTTCGCCGAGCAGCCAGTCGTCGAACTCGGAGAAATGTTCGAGCAGTTCGGTGCGCGCCTCCTTTTCGCGCTCCATCGCCGTATCGGGAATCTCGATCAGCGCCGAGGTCTGGCCCTCGCGGTAGCGCCAGGCGCGCTCGGAAATCAGGTCGCAGGTGCCGACGATCTTGTCGCCCTCGCGGATCGGCACCTGGCGCATCAGCAGTGTGTGGCTGGAATAATCCTGGAGGGCGGCGATCACGTCACGCAGCCGCGCCCGCGGCTCGTCCATGCGGTTGATGAAGAGAATGCAGGGCGTGCCCGAGGCCTCGATCACCTTGAGATAGGGGGCAGCGAGTACCGCCTCTTCCGGCGCCGGCGATACGCAGAGCACGCAGGCGTCGCTGGCGATCAGCGCATGCTGCGCGTGGCCGAGCGCCTCGGTTCCGCCGGGTGCATCGAGCGCGCACCAGGGTTCGCCGCCAAACTCGAATTCCGTGAGGTTCAGTCCATAGGGCGAAACAGCTTTTCTGGAGGCCCCCTCCAAACCGGCCAGCTTTTCTACCAGCGTGGTTTTTCCGGTCTGTGAGGGCCCAAGTACCGTGAAGCAGCGCATCGGCGAACCTCCCCTGTCGCGATTGCCAGAAGGCGCCGAGCGTTGCGACGCCCTTACTCTATTAATTCTAGGGCAGCTTTTGCGCTTTCAATGGCTGTGCGCAAATTCGGCACAGTTCGCATGCCCCGCTGCGTCGACAATCGGCGTCGCCAGATGCCCATAATCCGATTGTCAATTTAAACCGGTTGTGAAATTATATCATTATCGACATCGACAATTGAAAGCGTGGCGCTAGTTCTATCGCAACGCCGCCAGCCCATTGGAACCGTCCGAACCGGAGACCGTCCGCATGTCCCTCACGCTTTACCAGCATCCGCTTGCTTCCTTCTGCCATAAGGTGCTGATCGCGCTTTACGAGAACGAGACCCCCTTCAAGAGCAGCCTTGTCGATCTGCTCGACCCCGAGGAAGCGGCCCGCTTTGCAGCACTCTGGCCGGTCGGCAAGATGCCGGTCCTCACCGACAGCGCCCGTGACGTCGTGATGCCCGAAACCTCCATCATCATCGAATATCTCGACCGCCACTATCCAGGCCGCCAGCGACTGATCCCCGACGATCAGGACGCTGCACTGAAGGCGCGCCTCTGGGATCGCTTCTTCGATCTCTACATCCATGCGCCGATGCAGAAGATCGTCACCGATACGCTGCGCGCATCAGGCGAAAACGACCATCGCGGCGTCACCGACGCCCGCGCGTCCCTTGGCCTTGCCTATGGCATGGCCGACAAGCATTTCGCTGAGAACACCTTCGCCGCCGGCGATGCCTTCAGCCTTGCCGATTGCGCCGCCACGCCTGCGCTCTTCTACGGCGGCATCGTCGAGCCCTTCGATGAGAAGTACCCGCATCTCGCGGCCTATTTCGAGCGCCTGCTTGAACGCGCCTCCGTGCGCCGCGTGCTCGCCGAAGCGCGGCCTTATTTCCATATGTTTCCCTACCGGAACCTGATGCCCGAGCGGTTCTTCGAGATGTAATTCTATCCGTGGCCGCGCCTCACCACTTTCTTCAGTCGTGACCGAGGCTGCCCCTCACCCTAACCCTCTCCCCGCAGGCGGGGAGAGGGAACGCGAGCAATGGCAACGTAGCCATTCGGTTCTGCTGTCGGAAATGCGTCATGCGCCAACGGTCGCTATTGGAGCAAGCGAACGCCGCGCGTCTCCTTCTCCCCGCCCGCGGGGAGAAGGTGCCGGCAGGCGGATGAGGGGCAACCTGCGGAGAGCGAAGCCTACTTCACCTGCGCCGGCGGCGTGCCGATCGGGAAGGCGACGGTGACGAAGCCGGCGGTACCCTCCGGCCGGTTCTTGGCGCCGAATTCCTGGAAGATCTTCAGCGTCAGAGAGACCGGCGTTCGGCCATCTTGAAGTTGTAGCCCATGGTGCCGCCGATTGCGGCGATACGGCCCTTGAAGTCGCCGAGGCTTGCACCGGGACCGCTGTCGCCGGTCACCTGCTGGTAGAAGTAGCCCGCCACGCCGGTGGAGAATTCCTGGCCGAAGTGCCTGGTAACCGCCCATTCCGCGTGGAATTCCGTACCCGTGCGATAGTCCGTCGCCGGGTTCTCGCCGTTGAAGGTGAAGCCCGCGGCACCCGAAAGGTCGAAATCGGTTCCGGGTTGAACCAGGTTCCGGCAAGGGTGAAGTCACCTGCCCAGCGATTGAAGGAAAGATTGGCGAGCTCGCCTTCCTGGTAGTCGCCGATCGGCACGTTGAGGCTGACATTCGCCGTCCAGTGGAAATCGCCTTCGTGCCAACCGAGCACGGCGCCGACGACCGGATCGCCGATGGTGAAGATCGAGTCGCTTGCGGAGGCCGAGCGGCCGGCCCTCGGCGCTGACAGCGTCGCATCGATGTCGGGGCCGCCGAAAGGCACGATCGCGGTAAAGCCGAGATTGCCGCCGAGCACCTCCTCGGGCATGACCCAGAGGCCGGTGCCGAAGATGCCGATCAGGGTCGCGTCGACTTCGCCGACGATCTGGCCGCCGAGCGGAAGCTGCTTGTTGCCCTTGAGCTCACCGACATAGAAATAGGTGTCGTTTTGAAAGTAGGTTCCGGGCGGCGCCAGCAGGCCGGCCATCGGGCCACGGGCACCGAGCAGATAGAAGCCGGCACCGTTTTCAGCCGCGTTCGCCGTCAAAGGCGCGATCACGCAACACAGGCCGGCAGCGACTGCCGATGCGGACAGCAAACTCTTGGCAACGCTCATCGAGTGATTCCCCTCATCTCTCGGCAGAGACGATACCATCTTGACGTGTCCAAGCCAGCCCGGAAGCATCTCGCGCAAAAGTGCGCAGCGGTTTTGCGAGAACGAGATGCGAAATATCAAAGACTTAAAGCGCAAGGAGCGAATCTGAAAGATCGCAGCGCGCTTCAAGAAACAAGAGTCTCAACAACCGCAACATCCGATTGCAGGACGGTTGAGGCATACACACCTTGCCCGCCTGGCACAGGCCCCTACCTTACCGCCTTTCGCCTTCGGTTTGGTCCACAACGGAGGCTTGCGTTTTCGTTCCTTTCCCAGCGCATCAGCAAAGGATCCGAGACCATGGAATACCGGCTGCTCGGCCGCTCCGGCCTGAAAATCTCTGTTATCACCATGGGCACGATGACGATCGGTGGCCGCGGCAAGTTCGCCGAGGTCGGCAATGTCGGCCTCAAGGACGCCCGCCGCTATGTCGATCTCTGCCTCGATGCCGGCGTCAACCTGATCGACACCGCCGATATCTACTCGACCGGCTACTCAGAGGAGATCATCGGCGAGGTGCTTGGCGGCAAGCGCAAGAACGGCGTGCTCATCGCCACCAAGGCGCGCTTCTCCATGGGGCCCGGACCGAACGACGGCGGGCTCTCGCGCCACCATCTGATCGCCGCCTGCGAGGCGAGCCTGAAGCGGCTGAAGACCGACGTCATCGATCTCTATCAGGTGCATGAATGGGACGGCCAGACGCCGCTCGAAGAGACGATGGAAGCGCTCGACAGCCTCGTTCGGAGCGGCAAGGTCCGCTACATCGGCTGCTCCAACTATTCCGGCTGGCACATCATGAAGGCGCTCGGCATCAGCGCGCTCGAGGGCCGGCAGCGCTTCGTCAGCCAGCAGATCCACTACACGCTGGAGGCCCGCGAGGCAGAATACGAGCTGATGCCGATCTCGATCGACCAGGGCCTTGGCGTGCTCGTCTGGAGCCCGCTTGCAGGCGGCCTGCTCTCGGGCAAGCACCGGCGGGGCGAGACGCCAGAGGGAACGCGCCAACTCGCCGGATGGAACGAGCCGCCGATCCGCGACGAGGAGCGGCTGTGGAAGATCGTCGACATGCTGGTGGCGATATCAGGCGAGCGCGGCGTCTCGCCGGCGCAGGTCGCGCTCGCCTGGCTGATCGGCCGCAAGGGCGTCACATCAGTCATCATCGGCGGCCGCACGGAGGCACAGTTCCGCGACAACCTCGCCGCCGCCGGCCTGAAGCTTTCCGACGAGGAAAAGGAACTGCTCGACGCCGTCAGCCTGCCGCCGGTAATCTATCCCTACTGGCACCAGCTCCGGAGCGCCAAGGACCGGCTCGGCGAAGCGGACCTGTCGCTGCTGGGGCCGCATCTGTAGCGGGGAGAGCGCTCCTTCTCTTTTCAGGCCTGCCTTGCCGCTGCCCCTCATCCGGCCTGCCGGCCACCTTCTCCCCGCAAGCGGGGCGAAGGAGACTCGCGGCACCCGCTCGCCTCAACAATAGACACGCTCAAATTTCCGCCTGACTACGGCTCCGTTCGACAACGCTGCGAACCGGGCTCGTCCCCTCTCCCCGCCTGCGGGGAGAGGGTTAGGGTGAGGGGCAAAGCCACAGAGAGGCGGGGCACGACGGAGGCACGCACACAGACAAGGCCAAAGCGCATCCGCCGGCAGCAAAGCCTGCACAGGAAACGCTGCCAACACCCCTTGACTTCCGGCCCAACTCACCCATTTTATATCATATGATACGAACAGACACTCCATAGGAGACGACGATGTCCAGCCCTCAACCGGCTTTCGCCCCTGATCGGCAAACGGCCCGACAGGAAGAGGCTGTCATCGTCAAGGCCGTGGTCAAAGCCTGCGATCTCTGGAACCTTACCAACAGGGAAGCGGCCCAGCTGTTCGACGTGCCGATCGCCACCTGGAACCGGATGAAGGCGGGTGACTTCAAGGGCAGGCTCGACCAGGACAAGCGCATGCGCGCGAGCCTGATCGTCGGCATCTTCAAGGGTCTGCGCCTCTTCTTCAACGGTCCGCTCACCTATCAATGGCCGAAGGCGGTCAATTCAGGTCCGCTCTTCAATGGCCACTCGCCCGTCGATCTGATGATCGAGGGCGGCATTCCGGTGATGCTGAAGGTGCGGCGCTACCTCGACGGCCTGCGCGGCGGCCTATGATATCAGAGATTGACTTCAACGAACCGGCGACCGTCCGGCTGATCTCGACCGCCTATATCGACGAGCCCGCCGTCAAGCCGCTCGCCGACGATGACGACGAGATCGAAATCCTCAACCGGCTGGAGGCGATGACCTCGGCGCGCCTCAGCCCCCTCGCCTTGCCAGTCGGTGTCGATCCGGCCGAACTGCTGAACGAGACCTTCGGCTACGGCTGGTCGCTGATCAATGCCGCCTTCTGCCACGCGCGCCCGCCCGGCAACCGCTTCAACGGCGAGGAGCGCGGCGCCTGGTATTGCGCCTTCGGCCCGCGCGCGCTTCAAACCTGTCAGGCGGAAATCGTCTATCACCGCACCCGGGCGCTCAGCGAAGCCGGCAGCTTTCACGACATCGGCCGCTACCGCGAGCTGATCGCCGGCTTCACCTGCCGCTTTCATGATGCGCGTGGAGAAAAGGGAGCCGCCTATCTCGATGCCGATACGTCGGTCGCCTACCCCGCCGGCCAGGCGCTCGCTGCCACCATTCTGGCGGAAGGCGGCAACGGCCTGATCTACCCGTCTGCCCGCGACCCCGAGGGCGAATGCCTCGCCGTCTTCCGTCCCGCCGTCATCCAGAACATTCGCCAGGGCCGCACCATCACCTTCGAATGGACCGGCGTGCCCGAGCCGCGCATTCTGGATGAGGCTTGATCCGGCAGGAACCGACGAAAGCGCCGAGAGCGGCCCCGCAATGTTCCCGCAATGCGCCTCCCCGACAAGGGCTCGCCTTTCCGGATTCCCGCGCTGGACTTGCCGGGGCCGGATTCGGCCTGAATAGAAACAACTTATAAATCAAATTGTTATTGACGCCTTTGCCCGGCGGAACACGCGCCACGCAGCCGCCAAGAAACTGCCCCTCACCCTCCCCCTCTCCCCGCAGGCGGGGAGAGGGAAAACGGTAAGCGTCCCGCCTCGCCGTAGCCCGTTGATGGCTGCGACCAGACAGGATGGCCCGACCTGCAAACGCTGGAGATGGACACAGGCAAGCGCCACAGCGTCCCTTCTCCCCGCAGGCGGGGAGAAGGTGCCGGCAGGCGGATGAGGGGCAATCCTCACCGCGCGTATGAGGGGCGCGCTGCGAGCGCCGCGCCGGATGCCGGCAAGGAGCGTCAAACATGAGGAAACGAATGACGATAACGCTTCTACCCGTCGATGCCGTCGATCCCGACGTCATCCGAAAACTGGACGTGCATGAAAACCAGATGGATTTCATCGCCAGCAACGAGGAGTCGCTGGAAGAACTCGCCGAACGCCCCGAATGCGTCGGGTTTGCCGTGATGGTCGAAGGCGCCCCCGTCGGCTTCGCGATGTATGCGCTCGATCCGGATGACGGCAATCATTGGATCTACCGCCTGATGATCGACGCCGGCCATCAGGGCAAGGGCTATGGCGAAAAGGCGCTTGCCGCCCTGCTGGAACATATGGCCGGCATCCCCGGCTGCGGCGACATCTATCTCGGCGTCTACCCGGAAAACACCCGTGCCCACGCCCTTTATCACCGCTTCGGTTTCCGCGAGACCGGCATGATGCTGGGCGAGGAGAAGGTGATGCGGCTCGATCGCACATCGAAATAGCCCCGGGGCATCGTCCCGCTCGGGAGCGGATGGGATCATTGCGATCCCATCCGCATTCACATGACCTGCCCGCGCCGCGCTACAACGCGGCCGGAGCCGCCACCGGTTTCGTCAGGCGCAGGCCGAGAACCAGCAGTCCGGCCAGCGCATAGACGACGACGACCGAAAGCCAGATCGCGCCCGGCCATTGGGCGCGAACGACGAAGTAGATGCTCGAAAACGCGAGCGGACTGATGATCGATGCAAGGCTCACGGCCGAGGCCAGCACGCCCTGGAACTGGCCCTGCTGGCTCTCGTCGACCTGCCGGGTCGCGAGCGATTGCAGCGCCGGCACGCCGATGCCGCCGAGTGCAAAGACCGGCATGATCGCGAAGATCATCCAGCCCTCGGTTGCAAAGGCCATGACCGTCAGGGCAAGGCAGACGCCGGCGACGCCCACCAGAATGGCGCCGCGCTCGCCGAAGAGTTTTACGGCCGGTCCCGGAAGAAACGCCTGGGCAAACGTCTGGCAGACGCCAAAGGCGCCGAGCGACAGGCCGATCCAGAACCCGTTCCACTGGAACGTCTCGTTGCCCCAGAGCGCCCAGCAGGTGCCATAGGCCTCGCCCGTGGCGCTGAAGATCAGGAAGAGAAAGACGATCGGCAGCACGCTCTTCACCGAGAACACCCAACGCAGCGGCCGAAGCGGGTTGAGCGCGGCAAGGTCGACCTTCTCGCGGCTCGGTGTGCGTGACTCGGGCAGCACGAAATATGCCAGAGCCAAATTGCAGCCGTTCAGCACCGCCGCGGCGATGAAGGGCGAGCGCAGCCAGTGGTCGCCGAGCACGCCGCCGAGAACCGGGCCGATGATGAAGCCGATGCCGAACATGGCGTTGAACAGGCCGAAGCGCTTCGCACGCTTGTCCTCGGGCGTGATGTCGGTGAGGTAGGCGGTTGCGACCGACATGTTGGCGCTCGTCAGCCCGGCGATCGCACGGCCGGCAAAGAGCATCCAGAGATTGGGCGCAAAGGCGAGGAACAGATAGTTGACCGCAGCACCGGCGAGCGAGATCAAGAGCACGGGCCGGCGGCCCAGCCGGTCGCTGAGCGCACCCAGTACCGGTGCGAAGATGAACTGCATGACCGCGTAGGCCGCGGTCATCGTGCCGATATAGGGCGCCACGTTGTCGGCATGGGTCACCTCCTTCAGCAGCGAAGGCAGGATGGGAAAGATGAGGCCGATACCCACGGCATCGAGCACAATGGCAGTGAAAATGACGATGAGGGATTTCTTCATGATGCGTTCCGATCAACGCAAGCACGCACACGCCAACAGGCGCCGATGCCTTGCGATTGGGTGACCTGACGATGCAGGCGATGAGTTTTGGGAAACGCTGGCCGATCCGTGCTCAAACGGCAGGGATGGCGTGTGCTTGACTGCCTGGACGTGGATTCGTCCACCTGTTTACTCCGCCACTGAGCGGATCAAGGGAAGCAGTCGCTTTTCGCGATTGCAGGCAATTAACACCGGATGGCGGGACGCGGCAAGCCCCACGTTTTTGCGGAAGCAGAAGCGCGCCGCGCTCAGCACCGGCAAATAGTCAACAACACCTTTTTCGACTACAGTTGGGGCAGAAACCACGACATTCGTCAGAGCGGATAATTCGTTCAGCCCGCCTCGACTGTGGCCTCCCTTCGGTGGCCGCGGAACTCGGGACGGAGTGCCCGCTTTCCGATGCAGAATTCATGCGTGGAGCGCAGCGATGGAACAGAACTCCGAGATCGGCCCGGCCGGAGCTGACGACTTTCCTGCCATTCGGTCCTTGTGCAACGGCTTCCTCGACTGGTGCCGATCGCGCTATGGCGAAAACGCCTGGTTCGTCGACCGGTACTACACGCCGGAACAATGGGCCGCACTTCTGGACAGCCTGCCGAAGATCCACTCGCCTCCAGATGGGGAGATTCTTGTTGCCCGCCTGAACGGAAAGGTGGTCGGCTGTGTGATGATGCAGCGGATCGACGAACGTACATGCGAGATGAAGCGCATGTTCATCAGCCCCGAGGGCCGAGGCCTGGGGCTGGGCCGCCGTCTCGCTGAGGCCCTCGTGCGCGTGGCTGCTGAGCGAGGCTATAGCGCCATGCGGCTGGATACCGGCCGCAACCACGATGAGGCGCTAAACCTCTACCGCTCCCTTGGATTTGAGGAGATCGCACCCTACTACAAAGCACCTCCTGAACTGAGCAACCATCTCATCTTCATGGAAGCCCCTCTGGCGGGCTAGTCGCGTCCCCCCTCGCGAGCCCTCACCCACGCGCGGTGGGTGAGCAAGGTTGCAGAACGGGGCCGAAGCCTGCCTCATCGTGCGGTGTTGAGCTCGGAGACCGGCATGGAGATGGTGCAGCGCAGGCCATCCGACCCAAGGGTGAAGCGCGTTCTTGCCTCAAGCTGGTAGGGCAGCGCCCGCTCGATCAGTTCGCGCCCATGCCCGATGCCCTCGCCGGCACCGGCTGCCGGCGGCATGCGCACGCCGCTTTCGTGCCAGTCGATGTGAAGCCAGAGCTTTTGATCCTGCCCGGCCTCGACATGCCAGCGAACGGAAAGTGCTGCACCGGCCTGCCCCAGGGCGCCGTATTGGACAGCGTTGTTGGCCAGTTCATGCAGGGCCATGGTCAGCGTTTGCACCGTCGACGAACGCAGCTTCACGCCGCTGGGACCATCCAGCCGCACGCGGCCCATATCCGCATCCACCGCCGCCAGTTCTGCCCGGAGCAGCTCATCGAAGGTGACCCGCTGCTGGTCGGCCAGGCGCGACAACAGGCCCTGAACTCTGGCCAGCGCCGACAGGCGACTGCGAAAATGCGCGCTGAAATCCGGCAGGTCCCTGGCTCTGCGGGCGGTGGTTTCGGCAACGGCCCGGACGACCGCCATGAGGTTTCGCGTGCGGTGCTGCAGCTCGGCGACGAGCGCCCTCTGGCGGTCTTCCCATTGCCGCCGCTCGGTGGTGTCGGTCATCGCGCCCACCATGCGGATCGCCTGCCCACGTTCATCGTAGAAGAAACGGCCGCGGCCTTGCAGCCAGCGAACGGCGCCATTCGGATGCAGTGTGCGAAACTCCGTGACGAACTCTGTGCGGGCCTCCCGCGCGTGCTGCAGCAAGGCCTCGGTCTCCGCCCGGTCATCCGGGTGGATGCGCGCGGACCAGTTTTCATAGCTGGGCGTCACCTCGTCCACCCCGTAACCCAGCATGCGAAAATACTCGTTGCTCCAGTGCACCTCTCCGGTCAGGACATTCCAGTCCCAGAGCCCAAGACCGCCGACCTCCACCGCCGTCCGCAACCGTTCCTCGCTCGCCCGAAGCGCCGTCTCCGTCTTCTCGCGCTCGATAAGGTCGGCGGCCTGTCGCGCCAGCACGTCGAGGAGACGCAGTTCCCGCTCCTTCGGTCGGTGCACATGCGCCCAATGGGTCGAAAACATCCCGATGAGCGTTCCGACGCGGGAATGGAGCGGCGTGGTCTGGACGGCGCGGATCCCGCTCTGCCGGTAATGGGCCAGATCCGCCGTACCTTGCATGAACGCAGCGGTTTCTACGTCCGAAACGACGACGCGCCGCCCGGTGCGAAGGGCGAGCGCGCAGGTGGAAGCCTGGTCCATGCTGACCCATTGCCAGAATTGCGCGGCCTCGTCGCTGAAGCCGCGATGGGAAAGCAGGCGCAGCTCTCCAGCTGCGCCTCGGTCGGCATCCAGCATCTGCAGGCTGGCGAATTGCGAACGCATGATGGCGGCCGCACCATCCAAAATGGTCTCGTAGACGGCCTGCGGTCGCCCGTCCTTGATCAGTTCGAGGCTGATGGCCTGCAGCCGCTCGCTGTCTTCCAGCTCGGCCTTCATCTGTTCCGGGCCTTGATGGTGCGCAATGGTCATCGAGGCGCTCCCTTCCCGACGAGACACCCAATGGCGCAGCGGCAGCCGTGCAAAGGACGCTGTCGCGCAAATCCGCGCCAACTGCTGGCAGCTTGCTCCGGGCTCGCTCCTATCGCCTCAGTGCAATCTCCCTCTATACACCATTTCGGCCTGCCCTTGGCGGATAAGGAAGACGCCTCGCTGCAGCCGCACACATCGACGAACGGTCAGAGAGTTCACCGGACCTCAAGAAACCGACCGTTGCGCCGTTCTTGAAGCGCAACCAAAAATACCCTATGCCTTGAACACCGGATGGTGAGGGACGGCTTGGCAAGTGTCCGCAATCGCACGGTTACACCCCGCCGAACTCAACCCCCTGCCCGGAACCTCTTATGGACGCACCTGAGCGCGCGAAACAGCCACTCCTCGCCAAGCTTCTGCGTTATCTCGTCGGAGCCTGCTTCTTGCTCCTGGCACTCCCTATGTTTGGAGCGTTTGTTGGATACCTCTATATCCCCTCGCCCGAATGGATGGAGTTGAGCCGGACAGCCGCCTTGATCGGCGGTGCTGTCGGCGCCGCGCTGATCCTGGCGGCGGTCGCGACCAGCCCGGATTCCAACAACTATGCGTACGGCGATCCAAAGACAGCCTTGTTTGTCACCATCGTGCCATTCCTGGGTTTTGCGATGGGATACATCGTCGTAACGATGGGCGTTCCGATGGCCGGCGCCTTGGTCGCGGGCGATCACGTCGAGCGCATATACACAGTCGCCTCGACGGCCCGGTCCAGAAAATGCTGGAACGCCATCGAACTCATCGAGCCGCCGTTTCCGGCAGATCAACTCTGCGGGTATTCTTCCGAGCTGCGAAACAGTCTTTGGCCCCGAGATCGGGTGGCGATCAGCGGGCGCGGCTGGCAATGGGGTCTCATCGCCACCGACGTCAGGAAGGTCAATTGAGCCTCAGCCTTGATTTGCGATGACCCGTGCCACAACCGGCTGATCGATCCCCTTCAGCCTCAGGAGCCGCGTCGCAGCACCTGACGCCAGTTCCCCGGCCTCACCCGCGGTTTCCTCGGAGATCAGGATTTCACCCGCCTCGGCCTGGGATTCGAGCCGGGACGCCAGGTTGACCGTGCCGCCGATCGCGGTGAAATCGCTGCGGAAGCTCGAGAACTCGCCGATCTCGACCTCGCCGGAGTGGATGCCGACGCCGACGCCGAGCGGTTGCTCACCCAGCCCGTCGAGGTCCAGGCTGCCGAGCGCTTGCGCGCAAAGCCGCTGGATATCGAGCGCCGCCCGGATCGCGGCTTCCGCGTGGTCCTTCCTGATAATGGGAAAATTGAAGATCGCCATCAGGCCGTCGCCCATCTGTTTGTTGACGATGCCATCATGCGCCCAGATCGCCTCGGCGCAGCGATCCTGAAACAAGCTGACGATTTCGCTGAGCCGGACACGCTCGATGCGCTCGGACAAATGGGTGAAGCCGCGGATGTCGGCAAAGAGAATGGTCGCGCTTGCCGCCACGTGACTCTGCTTCTTGACGTAACGGAAGGAGCGCTCGCAGATCGTGCAGATGTTCGGGTTCATCTTGCTGCGCGTGATGCCAAAGGCACGAAACGGCAGCGCCAGCGGCCCGCGAATGGGGATCGGCATATGCATCTGGTCCCAGCATCCCCGGCAGATCCTGGCGTCGCCGCGATGGGCCGGCTGCATGGTAGAGGCTTCAGTCATGGTCTGCATCTCCGGCTCACATGGCCAAAGGGGCGTAGACGGAGCTTCTGTCATTTGTCGCGCTTTAGCAACGGCTGGAATAACACAAGGCGCCTGCCGTGCGGCGCGGCCGTCACTCGGCAAACAGGTTCGCGGCCATGAAGTCGACGAAGGCACGGACCTTTGGCGAGAGATATCGATTGGTCGGCCACAGCACGCGGAATGTGCCCGTTTCGCGAAGGCAATCGTCCAGCAGCGATACCAGCTTGCCTTCCGCCAGTTCCGACGACACGGCGAACGGGGGCAGACAGGTGATGCCGAAGGATCGCTCCGCCAGGAAGATCAAGGGCTCGAGTGTGCTCGCAACCGTGGTCACGGGCAGGTCGAGCTTGACCTCGCGCCCGTCACGAACGAGCGGCCAGGGTTCGAGGCGACCGGAGTTCGCGTACCGGTGATGGAGGCAGCGATGCCCGAGCAGGTCTTCCGGCACCTTCGGTCGACCGTGCGCGGCGAGATATTCCGGCGCCGCGACGATCCTGTGCCGGAACGTCCCGAGCTTGCGGCTCATGAGGCGCGTATCCTTGACCTCGCCCGTTCGGATGACGGCATCGAAGCCCTCTTCGATAACGTCGACCAGCCGATCGGTGAAATCGAGGTCGAGGTTGATCAACGGGTAGGCTCTCATGAAATCCGCTATGGTCGGCATCAGGAGCATGCCGGCCAAGGGCAGGCTGACACGGAGCTGCCCGCGCGGTGTCGCGTGCGACCGCGACAGCTGCGCCTGGGCGGCCTCGAATTCGGATTGGATGCGGCGACAGGTGTCGAGAAAGAAGCTCCCGTCCTCGGTCAGCGCCATGCTTCTCGTCGACCGATTGAAGAGACGCACGCCCATCTCGTCTTCGAGCCGCGCGATAGCCTTGCCGACCGCAGAACCCGAAAGGCCGAGCCGATGGCCGGCGGCCACGAAACTGCCTGCCTCTGCGACCTGAATGAAAATGCTGAGCGTTCCGAGCTTGTCCATCGTCTGCCGATTGCGGAGTTACTTTCCGAAGTGATGCGAATACCCGCTCGTTTATCCGCTATTTCTCCCTCGATATCCAGATGTCGTCGCGGTCGATGCGCTGCGATGTTCAAATGGAGAGAACCATGACAACGATCCCTACTCCCACTTTCTCGGCGTCCCCCGTTCCGACGACCTTTGTCGTCAATGTCATCCACGCCCATCCCGGCAAGCAGGAAGAAGCCTTCGCGGTCATCCAGGATGTCGTGCACTATGTAGCCGAACGGAAGGAAGGCTTTTTGTGGAGCACCCTGTCGAAGAGCACCGACGGTGAGACCGTCGTCAATGTCGAGGCAATCCAGGGAACCGGAAATGTCGGTGAGTTCTTCTCCGACCCGGTGTTCGTGGAGAAGTTCCGCAAGCTGGATGAGGTCTCCCGGAGCGAGTTTCACACCTACTCGGTCGGCGATCTCGTCCTGCCGAAGCGCGTATCCGTGGCCTGACCGCTGCTGCATGTTTCCTTTGATCGTACCCGATTAAAGGACAAAAACATGCAGCAATTCAAAGTACTACAGCGACCTTTGCGCGTCTGATAAGACGCGCGGCGCTGTAGTCCCGGCGCCTTCGCGTGAAGACGCCGGGCAGGTCGCAGATGTCATCCCGCCTTCTTGACCGGCGGGATGCCCCAGGAGCCGTCGAGAATGGAGGGCGGGCTGTCGTCGGGCCAGTAGAGCCGCATCATCAGGATGAACTTGCCCTTAGGCGCGGGCAGCCAGTTGTTCTCCATGTCTGCTCCGGGCGTTTCGTTCTGGATGTAGATCTCCGTCGATCCGTCCGGGTTCGTCTTGAGCTTCTGGCGGGCGCTGATCGAATAGCGATTGATCGGATTGTCGACGAAGAAGTAGTTCTCGTCATACATGGTGATCGACCAGAAACCGCGCACCGGCGGCAATTGCCCCTTCGGAAAGGTGATGACGTATTTGTTGGCGCCGTGATAGGCGCGGGAGAAAAGGCCGTCCTTGGATTTCAGCGACGTCGGATAGATCGCATCCTGGGGACGATTGGCACCGAGACCGATCGCCGTGATCAGTGCACGCTGCAGATAGCCCGTGCCGTAGATGCCGGTCTTGGTGGTAAAGCCCCAGCCATTGATGTCCTGGATGTCACCATCGCTGAACTTGAAATGCAGCATGATGCGATGGAACGCCATGGCGGGAATGCGCGAGACGAAAGCAGCATCCAGCTTGCTCTTGTCGAAATCCTTGCCGGGTACGATGCCGATATCGGCGAACTTGGCGACCGCTTCCGCATCCGCAGCCGTCGGCGGATTGGTCTTCATCAGGTCGCAGAGCAAAGTGAAGTACTCGACCGCGTCCATGCGGTTGACCTGTTCGCGCACCGCCGTCTTCATGTCGATGGTCGGGTCGATCTTGCCCGCCGGCGGCGTCCAGTCCTTGCCGTAGGCGCTGAGCGGCGAGAGCTTGCACTGATCCTGCAGCGCGTGAACCGCCGCATAGTCCTCGGGCGAGCCATCGCAATAGATGCGACCGAGGAACCAGACGATGCTCGTTGCCGACTTGTATTCGGTCACGCCGTCGGGAATGGTGCCCTGCCAGCCGGGCCCGGTGATCGCGTAGGACTGCGCCCCGTCGCCGGTCGTCCGCTTGCCCGGCACCTGAAACACCGTCGTCCAGCCGTCGAGCATCGGAAACAGGAAGAAGCGATCCTTCATGTCCGGGATCGACAATACCCAGGGCTCCTTGCCCACGTCGACGAAGGCGGTCGTATAAAGCGTATCGGCGTTCGGCGCGGTCACGTCCTTGAAGGAAGCGTTCGGATATTCGCGCAGCTTGATGATGTGGCCCATCGGCCCCTTGCTGCCCTCAGGCTGCGCCACATTGGTGACGACCCGGCGGGTCATTTCCGTCGTCACCAGCGGATAGCCGTAGATATAGGCCTCCACCGCCAACCAGAATTCGTCAGCCGCCTCGACCGGATCGATCAGCGGAGATTCCAGAGCATTCGCAGGTAAGGTTGAAACCGTTGCGAGCAGGCCAGCGCCTCCCAAAGCGACGGCACGACGTGTCATGTCCTTGTTCGCCTCCCTCTTGCCCTCATGGCGACGAGAGGTTAGCACATACTAAAAAATGCTACTAGGCATTGCAGCGCCGACAGCCGCACCGGTGTTCGGATGTGGACTGCTCGAAGCTTTCATTTCACCTTGCGTTGTGGTCTTTTGTTGGCGCAACCACAGCAGACACGATCCTACAGCGCAACGCTGACTGATAGAGAGGATGCTCGAAGACATCGACGACATCGACGAACTCAGGCGGAGCCGCCGCTAGCTAGCCCTTCATAGCCCCCAACACAAAGTTTGCTCCTGAGGAAGCATGGCCCTTTATCTTCTAAGACTCGATTCTTTGAAACTTGAGCGCTCCGGCGAGAACCCCTTCTATTTCGATATCGTGCTCGGCGGCCGCGATCCCGACGGCCACGCCAGACGGCTTCAATTCGATCAGGTTACGGACATGCAGTTCGGCAGCATTTTGCCGAACGTATCGGCTCAGGTCAGCATCACCGATATCCGGTTCTGGCAACGGGAAGAGGCCCGGTTCTCGGTCACGGAGGAAGAGCACGGCCAATTCTCGTTCAAGTGCATCGGCTACTCGGACCGCTCTCCTCCGCGCGAATGAGCCGCGAGGGCTTCGGCAGCAAGTTTGCGGTCGGCATCCGACGTGCGGGATCGATCTCGCCAAATGATCCCCTGGCCAACGGCTGTCCCGGCTGGCGGGGCAGCACGAGATGCTTTTGCGACTGCCAAGCAGCCGATCAGAACGACAGGCGGTTGCTGGACCAGACCGGGCCGAGGCGCTCTTCTTCCTTAAGCGTCGCGGAACCGTAGGAGAAGCGCAGGCCCCCGAAGATGGTGCTCGTGTCGCCGGAGACCGATGCGCTCAGGCCCGAAAGCTCCTCGTTGGTGTATTTGTAGCCGGCAAAGAGCGTGACCGGGAAAGCGTCCAGCCGGTAGTTAGCCGTCAGCTTCAGGCTGCGCAGATCGTAATCCAGGTCGTTTTCGCTCATGCGATGAAGCGAGCCGTCGACGTCGAAGCGCAGGTTGTCGGTCGCGTAAATGCGGGCGCCGAGCGCCCCCATATAGTGGTCGGCGTCGATGTCCTCGAAGTCTTCCACGTTCGCCTGGCCATAGCCGACCGCGCCATGCAGCGTCCAGGTATCGAGGAAATAGGCCCCTTCGAGGCCACCCATGTAATCGTTGAGGTCGACGCCGATACCCGGGTCGAGGCGCGCGCCTTGCGCGAAGACGCCGACCGCATAGAGATCGTTGCGGTAGTAGGCGTGCAGCGCGCCGTCATAGCTGTTGGTATCGGCATCCTCGTAGGAAGCGCGCGTGTAGCCGAGATCGACCTGCAGGTTCAGCCCGGCACCGGCATCGAAGTTCACGGCGCCGCGCAGGTCCCAGGCATCCGTATCGATATCGCCGGGTGTATCGACGCCGGCGCCATAGGAGCCCTCGATGTAGCCGACGATGCCGCCTGATGCTTGCTCCACCGGCACTTCGTACGCGTCCTGCGTCCCGACCAGCGGGCCGTCGATATCGGCAGCGGCCGCGAACGAAACACCTGAAAAAAGAAAAATGACGAAACCGCTCGCCCTGACCATTGCCCCACTCCAGTTGGAAAACCCCTGAAGATAGGTAACCAAACATGGTTAATACAATCTCTACGGGAAACCGACAGAGCGGACCGCTAACGGCGACACGGTTCGGACACTGTGGTAGCCGCTCATCCGGCACGCGGGCTGCTGTCTTCCCGCTCACCGCCCAACACTTGCGGCTGCCCCTCATCCGCCCGGTGAGGGCTTGCCCCTCATCCGCCCGGTGAGGGCTTGCCCCTCATCCGCCCGGTGAGGGAAAGCCCCTCATCCGGCCTGCCGGCCACCTTCTCCCCGCGCGCGGGGAGAAGGGCACGCGTGGCGCCCGCTCGCCTCGACAACTAGCGCCACAGTTTCACTCCGGGCTAATTGGCTTGCCCCCGACTAAACCCCGTTTGACCCTGACTGCGGCCGCGTTCGAAAACGCCGCGAACCGGGCTCGTCCCCTCTCCCCGCTTGGCGGGGAGAGGGTTAGTCCTCGGGTTAAACCCGAGGAGAGGGGCAAGACCACCCTTAAGCGTCAGCAGAGTGATGTCCCTACTGTTTGGCGATCTTCTCGCGCAGGCGCTCTTCCTGCGCGGCGATCTCCGGCGTCACCGCGTCGCCGAAATCCTCCATCTCGAAGACCGGGCGGATTTCGATCTCGCTCGGGCCTGGCATCGGGTTCGGGCAGCGCTTGACCCAGGCGATCGCCTCATCCATGTCCTTGACCGTCCAGATCCAGAAGCCGGCCACCAGTTCCTTCGTCTCGGCGAAGGGGCCGTCGATGACCAGTCGATTAGGCCCGTCGAAGGCGACGCGGGCACCTCTGGAGGAAGGATGCAAGCCTTCGCCCGCCTGCATGATGCCGGCATTGACCAGTTCCTCATTGTACTTGCCCATGGCTTCCAAGAGCTCGGTCGTCGGCATGATGCCCGCTTCGCTGTCCTCGGTCGCCTTTACAAAAACCACTACGCGCATCGTCCAATCTCCTCTGTCACGCCGGTCCCGGTCGTTGCGACCCCTGGGGGTATCGGCGCGGTGAAACCCAGATAGTGAGAGCGGTTTGCGGGCGAAAGACCCGCGCGGATTTTTTTCCTATCCCGCTCCGGTGGAGGAAGCCAGATTGGCCTCTCTGGCTAAATGACGAACGGGCACCGATGGGTCCGACACAGGGGTGGAAATTTTTTTCTGAAGAAAGATTGACGCGGGGAAACGAACGGAAAGCGACGGCGCGGCCTGTCCATTGCTGCCAATCCGAGTATGCCCGTTGGCTCGACGGTCGCAGCACTCTCCACCCTCATCTCTGTGCCCGTCACAGAGATCCAGCCGCCGTGCGTCGGCACGGCGGGAGATGGAGCACCAACCCTCGACATCTGGAGAATCTCTCGCGCCGCCGACGCGGCGCGGCTGGATTCCTGTGACAGGCACAGGAACGAGGAGGCCTTGATGGGCGTCACACTGCCCAATGAACGCACAAGGGCCACGCCGCGCCGGCATGGCCCTCTGTCTTCGTGCGTTTTCTCCGGCCGAAAACCTCGGCCACAGCGTGCTATTGCACCGGCTGATGCAGTTCCGCCAGCGCCTGCCTCAGGTCGTCGATCGGCGTCTGGTTGGCCATCTTCTTGCCCTCGAGTTCCGGCGGCATCTTCCAGCCGGGGTCGATGCCCTCCATGTTGGGCAGCTCATGCGCGATGCCTTTGTGGCAGTCGATGCAGGTGGCCTTGCCGGAGAGCAGATAGCGGGTGTGGATCTCGGCCGCGCGCTGCGTCTGCTTCTGCAGGTCCATGGCAACGGAGGAATGGCAGTTGCGGCATTCCAGGCTGTCATTGGCCTTCATGCGCGCCCATTCGTGCTGGGCCAGCTCCAGCCGTTTTTCGAGGAACTTCGACCTAGTATTGATCGTGCCGAAGATCTTGCCCCAGACTTCCTTCGACGCCTGCATCTTGCGGGCGATCTTGTCGGTCCACTGGTGCGGCACGTGGCAATCCGGACAGGTGGCGCGCACGCCGGAGCGGTTGGAGAAGTGGATGGTGCGCGTCAGTTCCTGGTAGACGTTGTCGTGCATCTCGTGACAAGAGGTGCAGAACGCCTCGGTGTTGGTGATCTCCAGCGCCGTGTTGAAGGCGCCCCAGAACATCACGCCGCCGATGAAGCCGCCGAGCGTGAGGAAGCCCAAGCCCAGCGTGCCGGCCGGCGTCGCCATGATGTGCCAGGCCCAGAGGATAAGTTTCCTGATCCATGCGATCATGATGTCACTCGCTTCCGGCCGGCTTGAAACCCAACTCGCTCATATCCTTGAAAGTGCTCGGCACCAGCGGGCTGGTGTCCGCCTGCGGCACGTGGCAGGCCGTGCAGAAATAGCGCCGCGGTGAAACGTCGGCGATCATCTGCCCGTCGCGCGTCATGTAGTGGGTGACGCTGATCATCGGCGCGCCCGAATCCTGGGTGAATTCGCGCTTGTGGCAGGAAAGGCAGCGGTTGGCATTGACCGAAAGCTCGTAGCCCTCGATCGAGTGCGGGATGACCGGCGGCTGGTCGGGATAGGCGCGCATCTTGCGCTTGTCGTCGACCACCCATTTCGGCAATGGGGCTGCCTCCTCCGTCGCCATTTGCGGCGTCGGGCCTTCGAGCTGCGGCACCAGCTTTTCCGCAACTTGAGCCACCGCGGCGGTGGTGACGAACACCATCAGCCCGGCGGCCATTGCCATCCAGACGGGCCGCTTCGGGCCAGCAAAGGTGCGAAGCGGTCTTGCCTGAGGAACTGCCCCGAAACAAAGAGACAGGACGTTTCCGCAAATCCGCTTCAGCCGAGAAAACCCTAGAGGGTGACGGGAACGATCTTGACCGCGCATTTTTTGAAATCCGTCTGTTTGGAGATGGGATCGGTGGCGTCGAGAGTGACCTTGTTGATGAGCTGGCTGGCGTCGAACCAGGGAACGAAGATGACGCCAGGCGGCATGCGGTTGCGGCCGCGGATGTCGACGCGCGAGCGGATTTCGCCGCGCCGCGAGACGATGCGCACTTCCATGCCCTGGTTGATGCCGCGCTTGCGCGCGTCCTCGGCATTCATGAAGACGCGCGCGCCCGGAAACGCCTTGTAGAGTTCCGGCACCCGCATGGTCATCGAGCCCGAGTGCCAGTGTTCGAGCACGCGGCCGGTCACCAGCCAGGTGTCGTATTCCTCGTCGGGGGATTCGGCCGGCGGCTCATAGGGCACGGCGAGGATGATCGCCTTGCCGTCCTTGTTGCCATAAAATTTCACGCCCTCGCCCGCCTTCACGTAAGGGTCGAAGCCCTCGCGGTAGCGCCACTTCGTCTCCTGGCCGTTGACGACAGGCCAGCGAAGCCCGCGTACCTCGTGATAGGTGTCGTAGGGCGCCAGGTCATGGCCGTGGCCGCGACCGAAGCTGGCGTATTCCTCGAACAGGCCCTTCTGGATGTAGAAGCCGAAGTCCTTGGCCTCGTTGTTGTCGTACTCGGCGCTGACGTCGGTGATCGGGAAGCGGTCGACTTCGCCGTTCTTGAACAGGACTTCGAACAGCGTCTTGCCGCGATATTCGGGGCTGGCGTCGAGGATCTCCTTCGGCCACACCTCGTCGGTTACGAAGCGCTTGGAGAATTCCACCAACTGCCAGAGATCCGAGCGCGCCTCGCCGGGGGCCTGGACGAGCTGATGCCAGACATGGGTGCGCCGCTCGGCATTACCGTAGGCGCCCTCCTTCTCCACCCACATGGCGGCGGGCAGGATCAGGTCGGCGCTCATCGCGGTGATCGTCGGATAGGCATCGGAAACGACGATGAAATTGTCCGGGTTGCGATAGCCCTGCCAGGTCTCGTTGGCGGTGTTGGGTCCCGCCTGGACGTTGTTGTTGACCTGCACCCAGTAGAAATTGAGCTTGCCGTCCTTCAGCATCCGGTCTTGCTGCACGGCGTGATAACCGGGCTTTTCCGGGATGATGCCGTGCGGGATGCGCCAGATTTCCTCCGCATGCTTGCGGTGCTCGGGATTGGTCACCACCATGTCGGCCGGCAGGCGATGCGCGAAGGTGCCGACCTCGCGTGCCGTGCCGCAGGCCGAAGGCTGGCCGGTCAGCGAGAACGGGCTGTTGCCGGGCTCGGAGATCTTTCCGGTCAGGAGGTGCAGGTTATAGACCATCTGGTTGGCCCAGACGCCGCGCACATGCTGGTTGAAGCCCATGGTCCAGAGCGACATGACCTTGCGGCTGGGGTCGGCATAGAGCTCGGCAAGCTGCTTCAGGAATTCCGGCTCGACGCCGGTCAGTTCGACGGTCTTTTCCAGCGTGTATTCCGAAACGAATTCCTTGAACGCCTCGAAATCCATCGGCTCGGTCTTGCCCGGGTCCTTGGAGTTGGCGGCATTGACCTCGACCGGATTGTCGGGCCTGAGCCCATAGCCGATGTCGGTCACGCCGCGGGCAAACTTGGTGTGCTTACTAACGAAGTCCTCGTTGACGCGGCCAGTCTCGATGATGTGGTTGGCGATATAGTTGAGGATCGCCAGATCCGTGCCCGGCTTGAAGACGATCGGGATGTCGGCCAGGTCCATGCTGCGATGGGTGAAGGTCGAAAGCACCGCGACCCGCACATGCGGCTGGCCGAGGCGGCGATCAGCGACGCGCGTCCACAGAATCGGGTGCATCTCCGCCATGTTCGAGCCCCAGAGCACGAAGGCATCGGCGTTCTCGAAATCGTCGTAGCAGCCCATCGGCTCGTCCATGCCGAAGGTGCGCATGAAGGCGACCGCGGCAGAAGCCATGCAGTGGCGGGCATTGGGGTCGAGGTTGTTGGAGCGGAAGCCCGCCCGCATCAGCTTCGTCGCCGCATAGCCCTCGAAGATCGTCCACTGGCCGGAGCCGAACATGCCGACCGCGGTCGGCCCCTTCTCCTTCAGCACCTTCTTCGCCTGCTCGGCCATCACGTTGAAGGCCTCGTCCCAGCTCACCGGCTCGAACTCGCCGTCCTTGGCGTAGGCGCCGCCCCGCTTGCGCAGAAGCGGCGTCGTCAGCCGGTCGTTGCCATACATGATCTTGGAGAGGAAATAGCCCTTGATGCAGTTGAGGCCGCGGTTGACCTCCGCCTGCATGTCGCCGTGGGTGGCGACGACCTGCCCCTCCTTAACGCCCACCATCACGCCGCAGCCCGTGCCGCAGAAGCGGCATGGCGCTTTGGACCATTTGATCTCCAGCGCACCGACACCGCCCGGCACCGGCTGTGCGGCAGCAGGCAGCGCTATGCCGGCCGTGGCGGCGGCGATGCCGGCTGCGTGGGCTTTCAGAATGTCACGCCGCGTCAGTTGTCCGCTCATGGCTGCTGCCTTTCCTCTTCCATTTCGACATGCTCGAAAACCATATTGGCCGAGATCACGCCATCAAGCAGCGAGATCTTCGTCAGGCACTCGCCGAGCTGGCCCGTGCTTCTGCCTTCGATGACGATGACGATCTTGCCGCCGCCGTGGCCGTGGATTTCGACGTTTTCCATTCCCTGAAGCGTCTGAAGGATGCTCTCGGTGCTCTGCGGCATCGTGGCGACCACCGCGCTCGAAATGTGATAGGGCGTGCCCGCCTTTGCCGCCGCGGTCTCAAACATGAGCCACCTCCGCTTCCATTGCCTTGACCGCGATCGCGCTGACCGGGCAGCCCGCAAGGCAGGCGCCGCAGCCGGTGCATCTGGCCTCGTTGATCTCAGGCAGGAACGGCCCGCCGATGCGCGGGCGAAAGCGAATGGCCTGCTCGGGACAGCTTTCGCCGCAGGACTGGCAGGCGACATTGCGGCGCGCCAGGCACGTGTCGGTGATCGCAGCGACATGGGGGAAGCGCCTGATATCCTTCGCCTCGAACACCGGCTCAGGACAGGCGTCCGCACAGGCACCGCAAAAGGTGCATTCGCCGTGCGCGAAGTCGACGAAGGGGAGACCGTCGGCGAGACGGATTATGCCGGTGGGACATCGTTCCCCGCAGGCGCCGCAGCCGGTGCAGGCCGCAAGGCTTGCCTCCGAAACACCGGGCGGCCGGATGCGGACGGGCTTTGCGGCGGCGCGGCCGGTAAAGAGTTCACGGCGGGAAAGAGGTTCGATGCCCATGGCCAACCTCAATGTCCCGGAGGACCAGGCGGCCCGAAGATGATCTGCAGCATCCAGACGAGGAAGCCATAGCCGCCGACGATGCCGACGGCGACGATCGGCCAGATGCCGAAGGCGAGCACCAGGAAGGTGAGAAGCTCCGCACGCCGCGAGCGTGGCGGCCTTTCGATCGGCTGTGGCTGAACGAGTTCTGACATTTCTGCGTCCCCCAACACAATCTAAGGTAAGATGCGCCACCCGAAATAAAAATCAATCCCGTAACCGGCAGATGACAAGAATGTATCTTGCTGCAGAATAGATAGCGAACAGAGCGGGTCATTGATCTGGGTCAAAACAACAGGATTCCAACGGGAAAATCGTCTGAAATTCTCGGATCGCGCGCCGAAATAGCGCGCGAAGAACAAACAATTTTTCGAGATTCGTTATGTTTCAATGAATACATCGACTGAACTCCGATCGCCCCGGCCAGTCAAACAACGCAAACGTCGGGCGAATTCACTGATGGCGAAAGCTGTGCTTGCTCGGCGGTGGCGCCTGATACGACCAATCTTGCAACCCTGGGCTTTATCCCCTATCCCGAACGCATGACCCAGCTTCTCGAAATCGGAACCGCGCGCGTGCTGAAATGCGCAAATGATGGCCCCCTCCTCGCCGTCCCCGGCGACGCCAATGATTTTCTCGGCGACGCCTGGGCGCATGAGGCCACCCTGTTGGCGATCCCTGTGGAACGGCTTGGGGCCGATTTCCTCGATCTTTCGACCCGTATTGCCGGCGACGTGTTCCAGAAGTTCGTCAACTATCGCATGCGGCTCGCGATCGTCGGCGATATCAGGGCTAAGCTCGAAGGCAGCAAGGCGCTGACCGATTTCGTGCGCGAGACGAACGAGGGAAATTCCATCTGGTTCGTCCCGGATTTCGAGGCGCTCAGCGCCAGGCTTGCGAGCGCGCCGGCCGCCTGAGCGGAGGCAAGAGCAGGCTCAATTACCCCGGGCACGTCAAACGACACAAACGCGCGGCGAATCTCGCCGACATCGGACGCGGCGCTTCCCAACGGGGATACGCTGTAGGGTTCGATCCTGTCGCCATCGCGTATTTGCAGGTTTGGCGCTAATCTCGTTCGCAGTCGGGAGAAGCCCTCATGAACCGCCGCCTCGCCGCAATTCTTGCCGCCGATGTCGCCGGTTACACCCGGCTTATCGAACTGGACGAGACGGGAACTCTGGCGGCTTTACGAGCGCGGCGCGAGCAGATTCTTGATCCTTCGGTCGCCCGCCATCATGGGCGTATCGTCAAGGTCATGGGCGATGGCGTGCTGGTCGAGTTCGGTAGTGCGGTCAATGCGGTTTCTTGCGCGACCGATCTGCAGAAGCAATTTGCGGCAGCCAACGAGAGCCTTGCTGAAGATCGGCGCATAACGTTGCGAATAGGCGTCAATCTCGGTGATGTCGTCGTCGAGGGCGGTGATCTCTATGGCGACGGAGTGATCCTCGCGGTCAGGCTCCAGGCTATGGCCAGGCCCGGCGAAATCTGCCTGTCAGGCGGCGTGCAGGAACAGGTCGCGGGCAAGCTCGATGCCGCCTTCGAGGACATGGGCTTCTGCGAAGTGAAAAACAGTTCGAAGCACGTGAGGGTCTACCGGCTGTGGCCTGGGGGCGATCACGGGGCATCGCGCGCGGCACCTCCCCCATCGGAAAATCCATCGATCGCGGTCCTTCCGTTCAGCAATCTCAGCGGCGATGCAGAGCAGCAGTATTTCTGCGACGGCCTCACGGAGGATATCACGACCGAGCTTTCGCGTTTTCGGCAGATGCAGGTGATCTCGCGAAGTGCCTCGGCGCGGTTCCGCGGTACCGATATCGACATGATCCGCGCGGGGCGCGAACTCGGCGCGCACTATTTGGTGGAAGGCAGTGTGCGCCAAATGGCCGGCCGCACCCGCATTACCACCCAGCTTATCGATGCCGCGACCGGTATCCACATCTGGGCCGAGCGATATGACAGCGCCCAGGACGAGACTTTCGATATCCACGACCGGGTCGTGCGGACCATCGTCGGAACGCTGGCCGGACGCATGAATTGGGCACGCACGGAACTTGCGCGGCGCAAGCCGCCTGCGAGCCTCGCCGCCTATGATTACGTCCTTCGTGGCGATGCCTTGCCCAATGGCGCTCCTGAAATCGATGCCGAAGCCCGACGCTTGTTTGAAAAGGCAATCGAGCTCGACCCCGGCTACGCCCGCGCCTATGCCCTGCTGTCGGCTACCCTCGAACGACAGTGGTATCTCGACATGAGCGGGTCAAACCGTCTCCGGGACGAGGCGTTTGAGATGGCGCGCAAGGCTGTCCTGCTCGACGAGAACGACCCGCTTTGCCACATAGCGATCGCCTGGGCGCAAGTAAATCTGGGCGCGTATGAAGTGGCCGAACAGCATTTCACGAACGCTGTTTCACTAAATCCGAACCACGCGTGCCGTCGGGCTGATATGGCCATTTTCGACGGCTATCGTGGCGAACCTGAAAAAGCGATCGAAGGGATGCTTGAAGCCAAGCGTCTCGACCCGTTTTTCAATCCTTCCTGGTATTGGGGCGAGTTGGGTAGCATGTATTTCAACGCGCGCCGCTATGCCGACGCCATTGCAAGCATGCGTCGATCGACGACGTTGTCATGGTTTAAACAGGCCTGGCTGGCCGCGAGCTATGCGCTCGCGGGCAAACCCGATGACGCCAAACATTGCGTTGACGAGGTCCTGCGCCAGGTGCCTGATTTCTCGATAAGCACATATCAGGCCAAGGAGCCGCTCATCCGTCTCGAGGACCGTCAGCATCTGGTGGAGGGTCTGAGCAAGGCAGGTTTCCCGAAGTAACGGCTCGCCGCCTGCTGCTTCCTTCGTTTGCAATGACGCCGCCATTCAAAGTGCTACAGCGACCTTTGCGCGTCTGATAAGACGCGCGGTCCTGTAGGCTTCCCGCCCGTCACGAGGCATCCCGGGAGCGCGCGACCAGTCCCCCAAACACCCGGCTGGCAGCCGCGATCGCCAGCGCGATCGCGGTGAGCAAACATGCAACCAGGAAACTCACCTGCATCCCTATGGCGACCGCCTCGGGCTTTGCGGTTACGATGTCCGCCGCTGCTGTTCCCCAGGCGAAGACCGCGCCCATGACCGAGGCGCCGGTGACGAGCCCGAGATTGCGCGAAAGGTTGAGCAGGCCGGAAACGACGCCGCGCCGGTCCGGGCCGACGTCGGCCATGACGGCCGTGTTGTTGGCCGCCTGGAAGAGCTGGTAGCCGGGGTTCAGCATCGCAATTGCCGCGATATAGCCGGCGACGCCAAGGAGACCCGGCAGCAGCGCAAGGGCCGCGCAGCCGGCGACCATTGCCACGAGGCCGACTGTCACGACGGACGGCGCGCCCAGGCGATCGACGATCCGGCCGGCGACCACGCCGCCAAAGGCCGAGATGACCGGCCCGACCGACATGACGAGCCCGACCGTCGCCGCATCGAGCCCGAGCCCGCGGGAGAGATAGAACGGCCCGACCACCAGCGTCGCCATCATCACGGTCGAGACCATTACGTTGGTCGAAAGCCCGACACTTAAAGCGGGGTCGCGAAACATCGACGGCCGGATGAGGGGCGAGGCAAGCTTCGCCTCGACCAGCAGGAAGAGCCCAAGCCCGAGAGCGGCGGCGACGAGCAGCGCGACATTGAGCATACCCAAATGGCCGCGCCCCAGCGTCATCGCCAGCGCATAGGCGCCGAGAGAAAACGCCAGCAACAGCGTGCCCGGCACATCGAAGCGAGGGCGCTGCCTGCCCTCAAGCTTACGGTCGGCCGGCAGATGCCGATGGGCGAGGAAAAGCGCCACGAGACCAAGCGGCACGTTGACGAGGAAGATCGCCCGCCAGCCCGGGCCGGCCACCAGCCCGCCGCCGAGCGACGGCCCGAGTGCGGTGCCGACAGCCGACATGGTGCCGAGCAGGCCCATGGCGCTGCCGGTCCTTCCCTTCGGCACCGCCTCGCCGACAAAGGCCATGGTCAACGCCATCATGACCGCCGCACCAATGCCCTGCACCGCCCGCGCCGCAATCAGCAGCGCAAAGCTCGGCGTCAGGCCGCAAACGACCGAGGCGGTGGTAAAGAGCGCAATACCGGCAACGAGCAGCCGCCGGCGGCCAACGATATCGCCAAGCCGCCCGACGCTGACGATTAGCGTGGTGATCGCCAAGAGATAGGCAAGCACAACCCACTGCACCGCCTGAAAGGACGCACCGAAGGCGTCCGCCAGCGCCGGCAGGGCGACATTGGCGCTGCTGGTGCCGAGCGAGGAAAGCAGCATGGAAAGCGAGAGGCTGGCGAGCACCCAGCGAAAGGAAGGCGCTAGAGCGGCCGGGGGCATGGTGGTGTCTGTCGAGGTCATCGGCCATGTCCCGTGCGCATGGCGTCGCGACGCAGATTTACCACGCGATAAGCCGAGTAAAAACAAGGTGATAGAAAACGATGATGAATCGATTTGTGCGGCAAAGCTTTGCGCACAGACCGGGACATCAGGGACATCAGGAAACGGCCAAAGGCCACGGGCGTTAGCCGGCATAGGATCATCGGGAAACCCTCCAAATTCGGTTCCCCGAGAACCTAATCTCCTGGCATATAGGGCGGAAGGCGCAGCATTTGCACTTCATTCGTGCGTTTGACGCCACATCATGGTCGAACTCGTGCTATGAAAGACCATGACCAGACCCGACCTCAACCTGCTCGTGACCCTCGATGTGCTGCTTTCCGAAGGCAGCGTCGCCCGCGCCGCCAAGCGCCTGCAGCTCAGCCCATCCGCCATGAGCCGGGCGCTGGCCCGGCTGCGCGAGGCAACCGGCGATCCGCTGCTCGTGCGCGCCGGCCGCGGCCTCGTGCCCACACCAAGGGCCCTCGAACTCGCAGCCCGCGTCGGCCCGCTGGTCGAAGCGGCCGAAGCCTGCCTCCGCCCCGCCGAAAGCCTGGACCTGGGGAAGCTTGCCCGTACCTTCACGCTCAGGAACCGCGAGGGTTTCGTCGAGAATTTCGGCCCGGCGCTGATTGCCCGCGTGGCCAGGGAAGCCCCCGGCGTGCGCCTTCGCTTCGTGCAGAAACTCGACCGGGAAAGCAGCCCCTTGCGCGAAGGCAGCGTCGACCTCGAAACCGGCGTGATTGGGGAAGCGACCTGCCCGGAGCTTCGGGCGCAGGCCCTCTTCCACGACCGCTTCGTCGGCGTCATGCGGAAAGATCATCCGCTCGCCAGTAGCGAGATCACCCCCGCCCGCTACGCCAGAGGCCGCCACATCCACGTCTCCCGCCGCGGCAACGACACCGGCCCGATCGACGCCGCCCTTCACCCCCTCGGCCTCAAACGCGAGATCGCCGCATCCGTCGGCAGCTTCTCCGAGGCCTTGGCACTCGCCCGCGCCACTGACCTCATCGCCAGCGTCCCCGAACGCTACACCGGAACACTCCGCGAAAACCTCTTCACCTTCCCCCTGCCCGTCACCCTCTCGGAGATCACCATCTCGCTGATCTGGCACCCCCGCCTGGACGCGGACCCGGCGCACCGGTGGTTAAGGAGGTGTGTGCGGGAGGTGTGTGGGGGTGGAGATGGAGGGATCCGTGGCTGGTCTCACCTGACCAATGGACGTGTCACGTCCAGGTTCGAGGAATTAGGTCACGTCAGACTAACGGATGCGGAATAGGTCGAGCCAGCGATGATGAATCGTCAGCGGAAGATCCCGCGCTAACCCTACCGCATGTCTCCTTAAATCGACCTCGATCTACGGACAAACACGTCGCACCGTTCGTGCCTTAGACACCGACGCCCGCAGGGTCCGGAGTCTGTTCGAAACACTCGATCAACATTTCGGTGAGGACACGTACCTTCCTTGCGGGATGCTGCCCCGGCGGACGGATAACATATACACCTGCCGGAGGTGGCGGATGGCGTGTCATGACCGGAACGAGCGCGCCGGAGGCTATATATTCATGGGTGACGCCATCGGGGAGCCACGCGATGCCGAGTCCTGTCAATGCGGCGGCGGCGAGAGCTAGGGCGTTGTCGGCCTTGAAGCGCCCCCGCGGATAAACCGTAACGATCTTGTCGCCATCCATAAATTGCCAGCCTTCCGTACCTTGCATGAGGGCCTGATGGGCGACGAGATCCTCCAGCGTCTCGGGGGAACCATGCGTTTTGACATAGTCCGGGCTTGCGACCAACTTCCCGTAGATCGGCCCGACGCGTCTTGCGACCAGGTTAGAGTCCTGGAGATACCCAACCCGGATCGCGCAATCAAAGCCCTCCGCGATGAGATCAACGAAGCGATCACTGTAGGCAGCATGGATATGGAGCTGCGGATGGCGTTGCGCCATTTGCGCGAGCACGGGAGCGAAGTGGGTCGGGCCGAAAGAAAGCGGCACAGCAACTCTCAAGCGGCCGCAAAGGTCACCGGCGGGTAGGATCGTTTCCCTTGCCATGTCGATCTCGGCACAGACTCTGGCTGCATGGTCCCGAAACGTGATCCCGGCTTCTGTGAGAGCAGCGCCGCGGGTTGTTCGTGCAAGAAGTTGCACGCCAAGTTCCGCTTCAAGTCGGACGAGCCGCCGACTGACCATTGACTTGGAGACGCCCAGCCGCCGCGCGGCGGGCGAAACGCCCCCAGCATCAGCCACTTCCACGAATGTCCGCAGATCTTCGATATCCACTTTGGCGTTCCCCATTTCGCGACACAGCTTGGCACAAACGAAGGCTACCGTATCAAAAATGGGAATGACAGTGTCCGTTTCGTAGGCAGCGCCGCTGTCAGCGCATGTCTGCCGGTAAGCCGACCTCACACAAAACGGCAGCAGAGGATGTATTCATGACCTTTCGTAACGGCCTTGCTTCGCTTCTTCGCCCGGAAGATTCCGTACTCGTTCTGATTGACCACCAGCCCTACCAACTCGCAAACCTGAACAGCCACGATCCGCAGATGGTGGTCAACAATTCGACCGCTCTGGCGAAGGCCGCCAAGGCCTTCGGCGTACCGACCATCCTGACCAGCGTGATCGCTGAGCGTGGCGGTCTCATCTTCCCGCAAATCACCGATGTGTTCCCGGGCCAGGAAGTGATCGACCGGACGTTCATCAACACCTGGGAGGACCGGAAGGTGGTGGATGCGGTCAAGGCGACGGGCCGCAAGCAGTTGATCATCGCCGGCCTGTGGACCGAGATCTGCGTCGCGATGCCGGTGATCCAGGCCCTCGGCGAAGGCTGGGACGTGACGGTCATCACCGACGCTTCGGGCGGGACTTCGGTCGAGGCCCACGAGGTCGCTATCCAACGGATGATCGCGGCCGGCGCGAACATGATGACCTGGCTGGCGCTGGCGGCCGAATGGCAGCGCGACTGGGCCCGCACCCAGCATGCCGCCGAGCTGACGGACGTGCTCAAGCATCATGCCGCTGGTAGCGGCATCGCGTTCCTGTGGGAGCAACAACTGCTCAACACGCCGATACCGAGCAACGCAGGCTGATGCGTGGCGAATTCTCAAGGCTGCCCATTTGAGCGGCCTCTGAAACTGGGGCTGGTCGCTAGAAACGCGACCAGCGTCGCTAACTGGAATTGCAGTTTTTCCGGCTTTGGCGGTCAAAATTTCAGAAAATCGTGGCGAGCTACAGTCGTTTTTCCGGGCGCCACCGGGCGACCGTCATCCCGCAATGGCCCGTCGCCTGGCGTCGAGACAGCTCACCCCGCCCCCGCCTTCACCAGCCCTTCACGCAAATGCTGCGCATCGCTCTCCTGCGCATAATGCAGCGTCGAAAGAAACGGCTCGATCTCGAACGTCGGCGCCAGTGTCCGCACCTTCTCCATATGCGCGTTCGCCGCAATGTTGTCGCCGAGCCAGCCGTAGCAGGCAGCGACGAAGGCGTGTTGGGTCTCGTCCATGGAGGAAAGATGCATGAAGGCCTCGATCGCCTCGCCGTATTGGCGGGCGGCGAAATGGGCCTTGCCGAGGTGGCTCCAGAAGCGTTCGGGGTGATGCGGATTGAGCCGCATCGCCTTCAGGATCCATTCCACCCCCTCCTCCGGCCGCCCGAGCCAGGTCAGGAGTTCGCCCTGCTGCACCACGACGAGGTCGTAGTTGGGGTTGAGGAAGAGCGCACGCTCCTGGTGATAGCGCGCCATCGTCAGCTCGTTGTTGTTGACGTTGACGGCCGCAAGGATGCGGTGCACGTCGGCGTCGTTGTCGTCGAGCGCCAGCGCCCGTTCCAGTTCGGCATTGACCTCCACCCAGGTCGCGTCCTTGTCGGCGCACCATCCGTAGACCCAGGCCTGCCCGAGGATGCAGGCCCGCCAGGCATGGGCATGGGCATAGCCGGGGTCGAGTGCCACCGCCCGGTCGATCAGCGATTGGGCTTGGCTGTTGTCGGCGACGGTGCTGCGATGGTGCAGCACCTTGGCGGCGAGCGCGCATTCATAGGCCGCCATGTTGGCCGGCTTCGTGCGGGAGAGCTGGTCGCGCTGGGCGGCCTCGACGCGGCCCGGCAAGGTGGCGGCGATCGCCGCCGTCACCTCGTCCTGAATGGCGAAGATATCGTCGAGCTGCCGGTCGTACTTGTCGGCCCAGATATGGGCGTCGTTGACGGCGTCGATGAGCTGGACGGTGACGCGCACCCTCTCGCCGATCTTGCGAACGCTGCCTTCCACCAGGTATTGCGCCCCGAGCCGTGCGGCCACCTCGCGCGCGTTGACCGGCTGGTTCTTGTAGACGAAGCTCGAATTGCGCGAGATGACGAAGAGCTCATGGCGGCGCGACAGCGCAGTGATGATGTCTTCGGTCAGGCCATCGGCGAAGAACTCCTGGTCCGGGTCGCCGCTCATGTTGTCGAACGGCAGCACCACGATCGTCGGCTTGCAGACGACCCTTTTCGCATCGGCCTCATCCGGCGAAGCCGGCAGGATCACGCCTTCCGGCCCGATGCGATAGAGATGCACGGGACGGCTGATGTTCTTCAGTATCTTCTCGCCAAGGTCTTCGATCGGCAGTTCGAGGCGGTCGGCCACCTGTGTCGCCACCGCGGCGGTCACGCAGATGCCGCCGACATCGGCCAGTTGCTCGATGCGCGCGGCGATGTTGACGCCGTCGCCGAAGATATCGTCGTCCTCGAAGATGATGTCGCCGAGATTGATGCCGATGCGGAATTCGATCCGCCGGTCCTCGGGCACGTCGCTGTTGCGCCGCTTCATGCGCTGCTGGATCTCGACGGCGCATTTGACCGCATCGGTCACGCTCTGGAACTCGACCAGCATTCCGTCGCCGGTGGTCTTGATCAGCCGGCCCTTGTTCTTGGCGATCGCCGGATCGATGAGCTCGATGCGGTGGGTTCTGAGCCGCGCAAGCGTGCCCGCTTCGTCGGCCTCCATCAGCCGACTGTAGCCGGCCATATCGGCTGCCAGCACTGCGGCGAGTCTCTGCTCCATGGGCTTGCCAAACACTTTGAAAAAGCGGCCCGTTCCGGGCTTCCGGACCAAGGAGGGTTCCCGCTCCGATACTATCGCACGGCGACGCGATCGCCTACCCAAATCAACAGCTGGAAAGCAAAGCCTCGAAAGCGAGCCTGTGTTGCGGGTTACGCGATTGCGGCATAGGACGGGACCTCAATCGGGGGATGCATCTTGAGGCACGATGACGCGAAGCGCACTCGCCGAGATCAAGTGAGAGGCGAAACCATTTGATGGGCTGGCGTGGAAGTCTGATCTATACCGCATTGAACATCGCCTTGGCGGCCGTCATTGCCGCCATCGCGCAACCGGGCAATCGCGGGCTTGTCTTCATCGGCGCACTCGTGGCGCTGGAACTGGCGCCCTGGTTGCTGGCACTTTGGACCGGCTTGAAATTCTGGGTCGCCTATCACGCGTTCTTGAAAAGACAGTCCGTGGACCTCATCAAGCGCGAGATGCGTAAGCATGACCTGCCCACGGCTTCGGCGTTTTTCGACCATTCGCGATATCTGACGCACACGATCGAAAGTGATCGGACGACACTGCGGGCGAAGCTCAGAGCATCGGGCTTCGCAGCGGAGATCCGGACCTTGCAGTCGGTCCGGCCGCAAACGGCGGGAAGAGCCTATGCCGCCATGTTTCAAGAGGCCATGAAACAGCACAGTTCGGAAGCGGCCGCGACAACCGGCGCGGATCCGGCAGAGCCGAGGGAATGAAGCGATGACTGCGCGACCACTACGCGACAGATACAAGTCTCCCCTCCTGCAGCCCGGTCATTGCCGTGGTGATGCCGATCTGATCGGCCTGCTCATGGAAAACGGCATCGAGGGTCGGTTTTTCATGTGCTTCAGCACGTGCCGGAACAGGCCGAAGACCTCTACACATTGCTTGTTGATGACCGGCTGGTCGTGCCATTCGAAATCCGCCGTGGCGGTGCCCCTATGATTGCCGGGGCGCTTCACGTTCTTCCGCTCGCCCAGTTTCGAAGCGAGATCGGCCAGGGGAAAGAGCGCATCCGCCTGGACCAGGCGGTTGCCGATGCCCGCAAGCTGCTTGGAAACTAGGGCCGAGGTCGCCGAAGCCTTCAGTATGTCGAAGGGGCGCAGCGCCGTTCTGCTTGACATTGCTTGCCTAAGTCAACTATCTATGTGCCGTAGGCAAATTTATTAAGGCAATCCCATGTCTCCGCATGCAATCGACGAGCGCGCCCTGACGGTGCGGCGCTTCAACCGCTTCTATACCCGCCAGATCGGCGCGCTGCATGAGCACCTGCTCGACAGCGCCTTCTCGCTGACGGAGGTCCGGATTCTCTATGAACTCGCGCATCGTTCCGGTCTGACGGCAAGCGACCTCTGCCGGGAACTCGGCCTCGACGCCGGTTATCTCAGCCGGGTCATCGCCGGCTTCGAGAAGAAGGGGCTGGTCGAAAAGACCCGTTCGCCGGCCGATGGCAGGATCGCACAGCTGGATCTGACGGAAGCGGGGCGCGCGACCTTCCAGCCGCTGGAGGATGCGTCGCAGAGCGAAGTCGTTGCCAAGCTGGAAAAGCTCTCCGTGCCGGAGCAGAAGCAACTGGTGGGCGCCATGGGCGAGATCGAGAGTCTGCTGCGCGACGAGCGGACGCCAGGCTACATCCTGCGCGATCCGCAGCCGGGCGACATGGGCTGGATCATCCATCGCCAGGGCGCGCTCTATGCGCAGGAATACGGCTGGAGCACCGAGTTCGAGGCCCTGGTCGCGGAAATCATCGTCAAATACATGCGCGACTACGACCCCGCTTCGGACCGATGCTGGATCGCCGAAAAGGATGGCAAGGTGGTCGGCTCGGTGTTTCTCGTCCGGCACGACGAGGCGACGGCAAAGCTCCGGCTTCTCTATGTGGAACCGAGCGCGCGGGGCCTCGGCATCGGCCGCCGCCTGGTCGAGGAATGCATGCGCCACGCCCGCCTTCAAGGCTACACGCGCATGGTGCTCTGGACCAACGCCGGCCTCGACGCCGCCCGCCACATCTACGAGAAGGCCGGCTTCGCTCTGATCGAGGAAGAGCAGCACCACAGCTTTGGCAAGGACTTGATCGGCCAGACATGGGCGCGCGATCTGTGAGGATCTTGCCGCAGGTTGGCGCGAGGCGGTGGAAGCCGTGTCGCCCGGCTCGGCGCAGCCGTTACTGCGATTGCAATGATGGGGCACGCACCGGCGAGCCGCTGACGAGACTGAACGTCCCGTCACAGAGGCGGTAGAATCCGTCCTGCGGAACCGGCAGTTCCAGCATTTCCCGCCGGGAGAGGCCGGCATAGACGCCGCGCACCAGCCGGCCGAACAGCCCATGCGAAATCGCAACGGTCGGCCGCCGGATATTTTCGAGCCAGCTTTTCGCCCGGGCGCACGCCGCATCGAAGCTCTCTCCGTCCGGCGAGCGGAAATACCAGTCGAAGGCGTCGGAACCATCGAGTTTTCCCGGAAACTCCATGTCGATCTCGAACATCGTCAGGCCGTCCCAGGACCCGACGGAAACCTCCATCAGTCGCGCGTCCTCGCGACGCGCCAGCGGCAGCACGCGCTGCACCCGGTCGGCGGTTTCGCAGGTTCGTCCGAGCGGGCTGACTTGCATCTCGAAGGCTTGCGCATCGCCTTCGATTTCCGCGTGAAGCAACGCCGCGACGAAATCCGCCTGCTCGATGCCACGCCTCGTCAGCGGTGAATCCTTTTGCCCCTGGAACCGACCGAGCGTGTTCCAGACGGTTTCGCCATGGCGAAGGAGATAGATCACCGTCGGCACAGCGGAATCGGAAAGGGAAGCGTTGGTTCGGTGCACTGGAGTTTCGCTCAGAACAAAGGGAGAAAGCGGCGAGAAAGGCGGCCGAACCGAGTATGCTGATAGGATAGCCGAGGAGTAACTTTTCGGAATTATGTCGCAACGGCCGCCGACATGGTGAACATCCGACCGTGTAACCCAACAGAAGATTGCGTCCTGAGGTTGAAATTCTGCTTCAATTGCTTCTTGATGGCAGAGGCGATCATTGCTGCATAGCCTGGAGACTTCAATGGATATGACTACCCCCAGCGGGCAGCTTTCTGGCCTGTCCTTTTTGGTGTTCTGGGTGTTGCTGGCGATCCTGCTCTTTAGCGGCGTGCGTCAGGGGTTGAGTGCAGGGCCAAAGGACGATGATCGGTCCAGCGCGCGGGATCGTTCTGTTGGGCGCATAGCTCGGTATCTGTTGGAAGGCGACAGATACCGTCGAGCCGTGGGCCTGGCTGTCGAGGCCAAAGCCAGATCCTATTTCGCGCGCCGCATTGGTAAAGTCCATCTGGCAGCGCTGGCCTTCTTCGCCATGACGACATTGCTTCTGACGATCTGGAATCTGCATGAGGCCAAGATGCACCGGGTATCTCAAATCCAAGCCACATCGCCGTCGCAGCAGGTTAAATGAGCGATCTGGTGGTTTTCCCGAGGCGACATCTCAAAGTCAGGATCAGTCGATTCGCCCCAGTACATCTTTGGCCCGAAATCGACGGTAAAATCCCAGCCATTACCTTTGTAAAAGCGCAATGACCGGATGAACCAATGAATTTCCCAGATCAGCAATACGGCGAGTCCGGCCACGATCAGATGCGGCACATAACCGGGGCCTTCGTTCTTCAGCAAGATGATTCCCTCACTCCACCGGATCGAGAATATCCGGCGTATCATTCTTCGGCGAGCCGACCTTGCTTCCGATCTTCCACATCGTCATCAGGTCAGGCGGAAACGGCTTCATCAGGTCAGGCGCTTCCGGTTCGGGCGAAAGCCAGCGCTCGTAATCGTCCGGATGCAGGATGACCGGCATGCGGTCGTGGATGTCGGCCATCATGGCGTTGGCATCGGTGGTGACAATCGCGAACGTGCGGATATCCTCGTCGGTATCAGGGTCGCGCCAGCTCTCCCAGATGCCGGCAAGGCAGAAGGGTTCGCCCGATTTCATGGCGATGGCATAGGGCTGCTTGTCCTTGCCGGTGCCGTGAATGTCCTTCCACTCGAAGAAGCCGTCGATCGGCACCAGGCAGCGGCGCCGCTGATAGGACGAACGGAACTTCGTCGCGATCGTGTCGCTGCGCACGTTGACGAGCGGCCGCCCTGCCTTGGGGTCCTTCGTCCAGCTCGGGATCAGCCCCCAGCGCGCCGAAACGAAGACCGGGCCGAAGAGATCGGGATCGCGGATCACGTCGCGGATGATGATCGGGTAGATCAGCGTCGGCGCGCCGTTATAGCGCGGAAACTGGTTGGCGATCGCCTCGACGCCGCCGCGCTCCGCAAAGCCGAAGGCGCGCAGCAATCCTTCGAGATTGGTCTTCAGATAGACGCGTCCGCACATGGTCGCTCCTCTGCAACAGGCGGCAAAACGAACGGCAGCAGCGGCTTTGCGCTTTCAGCAGGCGCCGGAGCCGCAGGCAAAAGGTATAGCCCGGCCGCTCCGGGTCAACAGCCGTAGCCCATGGCTCCGCCAGCGCCCTCTCCTACAGCGCCGCGCGTCTTATCAGACGCGCAAAGGTCGCTGTAGCACTTTGAATTGCTGCATGTTTTTGTCCTTTAACCACCTACGATTAAAGGAAACATGCAGTGGCGCGTCACTTCATCTTCTCGACGTCGGGCAGTTTCCAGCTCTTTTCAAACAGCGGCTTTTCCGGGCCGTAGAGCCTAAAGAGCAGTTCGAACTTGCGGCTCGGGTCCACCGGCACCCAGTTGGCCTCCTTGCCCGCGGGCGCCTTGGCGCCGAAGAAGACCTCGACCGAGCCGTCGGCGTTCTTCTGAACGCCTGACCCGATCGAGGCGACGCTTGCCTTGTCCATGTTGCGGATCAGCGCATGGGTCTCGCGGTCATAGGCCGTCACCGACCAGTATTGCTTGACCGGCGCATCCTTCGGCACGACGAGGCGATAATTGGCGCTGCCGTCGAAGGCGTTGCCGTCCTTGTCCTTGTTGGCCATCAGGTAAAATTGTGCCGTGCCCAGCCGCTTGATGCCGGTGAAGCCGAGCGTATAGGTCACGCCGCGCGCGTCGACCGGATAGAGATCGGGTTCGGCATAGGCGTCCGAGGCGGCCTTCACCATTTCCGGCAGCCCGGCCGGAAACCAGCGGATGCCTTCGTTGATGACAGGAAAGCCGGCGTCATAGCGTGCCGAAAGCTCGGCCTTGGCTTCGGCGGCCGCCTTGTCGAGCAGCGCCTTGGTTTCGGCACTTGGCTGGTAGGGCTTGCCCTTCTCGATGCCGAGCGTCTTCAGTTGGTCGATCATCACCCGGTCGCGCTCGAGCCAGGGCTCGGTCTGCACGACGCGGTTCAGGTTGTCGAAGAAACTCGCATCATAGCGGATGGTGCTGTCGAATAGCACGTCATAGGCGTCCGTAAAGACCGTTTCCGGCGGCTTGTCGGTCACCGGCATCGGGTAGATCTTGATCTTCTTGCCATAGGCGACCGACTTTTCGATATCGGCGTCGGCATGGCTCTTCAAGTTGGAGCGCAGCAGCGCAAATCCGGTGAAGGAGTCCGAGCGAAGCGGAATGAAGCCCTCCGGCACCTCGCCCATATAGTCCGGCGGCAGGATCAGGTACTTGCCGCCCTTGCCCTCGTCCGCCCCTTGCGGCCCGGCGTCTTCGAGCGGCATCTGCCAGGCGTTGACGATGTTGCCGGCGATCGATCCGCCTTCGGCCGGCGGGATCTCGATGACGATGGGCCCGTCCTTCACGTTCCAGAACGACATGAAGTAGATCGCGTCCGGGTTCGGCGTCAGCGTCTGGTTCTTCCAGTTGACCGGACGCGACCAGTAGACGATCTCGTTGACCTTGGCCTTGGTCGTCGAAAGCATCGTCTGCAGCATCAGGTCGGCATTGACCGCCGGCATGCCCCAGATGACCGCCTCCGTTGCCCGGCGCTCGACGGCGCGGCGCTGAAGGCTTTCCGGCGAAACGTCCTGTGCGGCGACACCAGCCGTTCCGGCAAGGAGCGCAAGCGCTGTAAAGGCAACCCGAAGCATGTGGATCCTCACTTTCGGCGTTTGAAAGCCTGGGCATCGAGCCGCGATCAAGCGCGTGGCCCCGCTCCGACAAAGTCTGCTGTCACCAAGTAGAGCCCTCCTGTGCGAGGGGAAGTACGTAACTGTTACCGCCGCGGCAAATCCGCCGCCGGAACGCCGCCAAGTCCGCGCCTCCGAGGCTCGGGGCTTGACTCCGGTCCAAAATAGGTAGATCGGTCTACCTAACGATTTGGAGAAAGCGATGAGCGAGAAAGCGCCGGCGCGCGAGCGCCTGCTGAAGGCCGCGGCCGAACTGTTCTATCGAGATGGGGTCGGCGCCACCGGCATCGATGCGATCACCGCGCACGCGGGCGTCGCCAAGATGAGCCTCTACAACAACTTCTCGTCCAAGACCGATCTGGTGAATGCCTATATCGAGGCCCGGCACAAGGAATGGCAGGAACTTTACCGCGAGCGCCTGGCCGGCGCGACAACGCCGCGAGACCGGGTGCTGGCGATCTTCGACAGCTATGTCGACCACGCCGAGATGGCATACTCCTGGGGCTTCCGCGGCTGCGGGCTGCTGAACGCGGCCGCCGAGCTTTCCGTCGGTGACCCCGCCCGCGCCATCGTCGCCCTGCAGAAGGACGAGGTGGAAACGCTGTTCAAGCAGTATCTCAGCGAGATGCGGCCCGAAGCCGGAGCCGCGATCGACGAGACGGCGGAGCATCTCTCCTTCCTGCTCGAAGGCGCGATGTCGCGCGCCGGCCTCGACGGCAACGACATCAGGCTGAAGTCCGCGCGCAGGATCGCCATCTCGATCATGGACCAGCTATGACCTCGAAGAATTCCGTTTCCTTCGTCGGCTTTGCCTGCGTGCTCGTCGCCTCCGCCCTCTGGGGCACGACCGGCACCACCGCCACCTTTGCATCAGGCGTCAGCCCGCTCGGCATCGGCGCCGTCGCCATGGGCTTCGGCGGCCTGCTCCTGGCGCTGACGGCGCTGCACTCGATCGTCAAAAGCAGCAGCCGGATCGCTGCAAAATGGCCGATGCTTTTGCTCGGATCAGTCTCTGTCGCGATCTATCCGCTCGCCTTCTACAGTTCCATGCACCTCGCCGGCGTCGCCATCGGCACCGTCATCTCCATCGGCTCGGCGCCGCTGGCAGCCTCGCTGATCGAGCGCATCTTCGACGGCCAGAAGCTGACGACCCGCTGGCTGCTGGGCGCTGCCGCCGGCCTTGCCGGCGCCGTGCTTCTCTGCTTCTCCGAAAGCCACGGTGGCGGAAACGCTCAGGACGCGACGGCGGTCCTTTACGGCATTCTGCTCGGCCTCGTCTCCGGCCTGCTCTATGCGCTCTATTCCTGGGTGGCGCGCCGGCTGATGCAGGCGGGCATCCCGCCGCGCGCCGCGATGGGCTCGATCTTCGGCGTCGGCGGCACCTTGCTCCTACCGGTCCTCCTTTTCACCGGCGCGCCGTTGCTCACATCGTGGACGAACATCGCCGTCGGCGTCTACATGGCGCTCGTGCCGGTGCTCGTGGCTTACGTGCTCTTTGCCTATGGCCTCGCCCGCGTGTCGGCCACCATGGCGACGACGCTCTCGCTGCTCGAACCGGTCATCGCCGCCGTGCTTGCGGTCGTCATCGTCGGCGAGCGCCTGCCGGCGGAGGGCTGGGTGGGCATCGGCCTGATCGTCGGCTCGCTCTTCATCCTGACTGTGCCGGTGCCGGGGCGGCATCGCCGCGCCAAGCCTGAGCGATCCGATGCCGCGATCGACGCGGCGCTCCACACCCGCTAGATCATTTCATTGTTTCATCGAAACACTGAAGTGATCTAAGTCTTTGAAATCACGCAATTCCGGACGGAAAACCGCTTCGCACTTTTCCTGGAATTGCTCAAGAGCCGGAAGCCTTGAGATGAGCGACGTTGCTGCGCTGCCCCAACGCCAGGCAAACCGGTTCTCGGCGATCTTCATTCTGATCCTGCTCGAGGCGGCGCTGGTGGTCTCCTGGAGCGCCGGCTTCGTCGGCATTCGATTTGCCATCGACCATGCGCCGATCTTCCTGATCCTGCTCTGGCGCAGCCTCGTCTCCGGCCTGCTGCTGCTGCCCTTCGCGCTGACGATCGGGCCGAAAATCCGCCTCAAGGAGGCCGTGCCGCAAATGCTCTTCGGCGCGCTCGCCATGTCCGGCTATCTCGCGGGCTTTGCGCTTGCCATCTCCTACGGCGTGCCGACCGGGCTCGTGGCGCTGATCACCGACATGCTGCCGCTCGCCGTCGCCATCCTCTCCTGGCCCATTCTCGGCCAGGCGCTTAACCCCCGCCAATGGCTCGGCTCCTTCATCGGCCTGACCGGCGTGCTCATCGCCTCCGGCTGGTCGCTCGATCTCGGCAATGTGCCGCTCTGGGCCTATGGCCTGCCGGTGCTCGGCACCCTCTCTTTGGCGCTGGCGACACTGCTGCAGAAGCGCAGCCCAGCGGGCGCCATGCCGGTGCACCAGAGCCTCTGCATCCAGTGCCTTTCGGCGGCCGCGATCTTCGCGCTCTTTGCCTGGCACGAAGGCAGCGTGCTCCCGGTTCTCGATCCGGGTTTCGTCGGCGGCATCCTCTGGCTGGTCTTCGTCGCCACCTTCGGCGCCTGGAGCCTTTATTATCTGGCGCTGAAAAAATCCTCGCCCGCCCGCGTCACCGCGATCCTTTATCTCAGCCCGCCGGTGACGATGCTCTGGGCATGGGTCATGTTCGCAGAGCCCCTCTCCCTGAGCATGGCCGCCGGCCTCACCGTCTCGCTGATCGGCATCATCATCGTCGCAAGGGCGCAACGGCCGGTTCACGGCTGACAGGACGGCTTGCATCTTGCGGTGGTCCTTGCGAAGGCTTTCCACCAAACAATGAGGGCAGCGGTCACGTCCATGAGCTTTTCCGAAGTCAAACCACGCCACGTGCTCTGCCTGCTCGGCGGAGAGCGCCCCTTCTCGGAGCTGTGCGAGATGATCCAGTCTGCGATCGACAGCTTCGCCCCCGGCTTCGAGATCGACTATACGTTTTCCGAGGACGCGCCGGATGACCGCATGCCGATGTCCTTCGAGGTCTGCTGGGATCGCGTGCAGAAGGGTGCGTGGACTAAAGACGACGAAGCTGGACAGCCGTAGGCCTTGCATCGCACCTCTATTCGTAATAATTGAAGTTACATGAAAAAAGACAGCCGCCTTTCCTCCGTCCTGCACGCGCTCCTGCACATGGCCGAGCGCGGCGAGCCCTTGACCTCGGACGAGCTTGCGCTCTGCATGCGCACCAATCCGGTCGTCGTCCGCCGCACCATGGGCTTCCTGCGCGATGCCGGCATCGTTTCCTCCGCCCGCGGACACGCGGGCGGCTGGGCGATCACCGCCGATCTCAAGACCGTGACGCTCCGGCAATTGCACGAGACGCTCGGCGAACCCGCGATCTTTGCCATCGGCAACCGGCAGGAAATGCCGGAATGCCTCGTCGAGCAGGCGGTCAACGCAGCCCTCGACACGGCCTTTGCCGAAGCGGAAGCGCTGCTCCTCGACCGCTTCGCCCATGTGACGCTCGCCGACCTCGCCGAGGATTTCGCAAGGCGGCACCGGCTTCGAGCTCAGTGAACTGCGCCGGACCGATCCACTTCACGGCGTGATCGGTCCCGTTACGTAAGCGCGGGATGCGGGGCTCCATATATGTCCCCCGACCCGCTTCCGGCAATTCCCGGAAAGAACGGTTTTTCCGTCCGGAATTGCATCCATTCGAAGAGTGACAATTCCCGGAACCGCATGAAGGCGGTTTTCCGGCCGGAACGCTATTGCCCAAAGCCCGGGTCGAGGCACTGGTTCAAGGAACCGGTGGGCCGGCCTGCGCCCAACCGAAAGGACCTGAAACATGCAACAGGACGTCATCATCATCGGCGGCAGCTATGCCGGCATGGCCGCTGCGCTCCAACTGCTGCGCGCCCGCCGGCGCGTGGCTATCATCGACGAGGGCATTCGCCGCAACCGGTTTGCCAGCCACTCCCATGGTTTCCTCGGCCAGGACGGCATCAATCCCGGCGAGATCGCCGCAACCGCGCGGGCGCAGCTCTCCGCCTATCCGACGCTCACCTGGATCGACGGCCGCGCTGTTTCCGCCAGCGGCAAGAACGATGCCTTCGTCGTCACCACCGCCGACGGTGCGTCCTTTGAGGGCCGACGCCTGCTCTTTGCAACCGGCGTCAAGGACGGCCTGCCCAAGATCGAGGGGCTGACCGAACGCTGGGGCAAGAGCGCCTTCCATTGCCCCTATTGCCACGGCTACGAGCTGAACGAGGGCGAGATCGGCGTCATCGCCGCAAGTCCGATGTCGATCCACCAGGCGCAGCTCATTCCCGAATGGGGTAAGGTGACCTTCTTCACCAATGGCGCCATCGCGCTCGACAAGGAGGGCCGCGCCGACCTTATCAAACGCGGTGTCACCATCGACGAAACCCCGATCGTCAGGCTCGAAGGTCACGCGGAAGTGGTGCTGACCGATGGCCGCCGCCTGCCCTTCTCCGGCCTCTTCGTCGCCACCCGCACCACGCCCGCCAGCGACATCGCCGAACGCTTCGGCTGCGAGATCGAGGAAACACCGATGGGCCTGCAAATCAGGGCCACGGCCGCCAAGGAAACGACCATTCCCGGCGCCTATGCCTGCGGCGACGTCGGCCGCGTCCCCCACTCGGTCTCGCTCGCCGTCGGTGATGGCGCCTGGGCCGGCGCGCAACTGCACCGCTCGCTGGTTTTCGGATAGAGAGCAGCCGCCGTCCGGGCGCCTCTGCAGCGGCATGAGAAACCGACCGAACGGCGCAGCCGCTTTGCGCCGTTCGGCTTCCAGCCTTGTCAAATCAACGGTCAGCATGCTTTGCATCGTTCCGTCCGAACGTAAGCTGGAGCTATCGATGCCCATCGCCCTCACCTGCTTTCAGGGTCGCGCCGGCGACCACAACGACCTTGCCATTCCCGGCGCGAAGTCCATCGCTTCCCATCTCGCGAGAAGGCTCGGCCTCGAAGCCGTGGTGGTCGGAGACCCGGAACCGGCGCTGAACGGCCACTGGACGGTCGAACTCGAAGCCGCGATGCCGGCGCTCAAGCGCATGCAGGATCGGTTCGAGGCGGTCTACGCCGAGGGATCGGTTTCGCTGGCGGCAACGAGCCGCTGTGCGGTGTCGCTGGCAACGCTGCCGGCCGTCGCCAGGCACCATGACGATGCCGTCGTCGTCTGGTTCGACGCGCATGGCGACCTGAACACGCCTGATACCAGCAGCACCGGCTATCTCGGCGGGCTGGCGCTTTCGGGGCCGTGCGGCCTCTGGAAATCCGGCCTTGGCCACGGAGTCTCCGTTCGCAATGTCGTCCTGGTCGGGCAGCGCGACCTCGATCTGTTCGAAGTTAGCCTCATCGCTGTGGGGCAGATCCCTCATATCCGCCCCGGCGCCGACCTTGCGCAGAAGCTTGCCGAGGCTGTCGCCGGCAGGCCTGTCTATATCCACCTCGACTGCGACGTGCTGAACCCTGGCATCGTCCCGACCGATTATCAGCATGATGACGGGCTGTCGCTCGACGACTTGCGCGCGGCCTGCGAAGTCCTTGCCAAGAGCGAAGTCGTCGGCTTGGAGATCGCAGAGTTTCAGAACGCCTGGTCGGAAGGCGGCGAAGCGGTGACGCCTGAACCGCTGCTCGAGGCACTGGAACCGCTTCTGCAAAAGCTGCGCCGCTGACCTCGCCCTCGGCAGGCTGCCAACGCTCCTCATTGCGGACAGCCAGTTTGCGCGTAGCATGATCCTTCCGCTCGTGTTCGGTATCGGCTGCCATGAAGCTCGGATCGGTCCTTCTTGCCTGCGCCTGTCTGCTCGGCGAAAGCACCTCCGCCGAGCCGCTCAGGGTCGATCTCGAATTGGTGCTCGCCGTCGACGTCTCCTATTCGATGGACCTCGACGAACAGCGGCTGCAGCGGCAGGGCTATGTCGCCGCCTTTCTCGAGCCTGAATTGATCGGGGCCATCGAGAACGGCCCGCTCGGCCGCATCGCCGTCACCTATGTCGAATGGGGCGGCTCGGCGGTGCAGGTCACGCCCTGGACGCTGATCGACGGCCGCGGCACAGCGACGCAATATTCCGAGCTCCTGCGTCGGCAACCGATCCGGCGGATCGCCTTCACCTCGATCTCCAACACCCTTGCGTTCACGCGACGGCTGTTCGATTACAGCCCCTTCGAGGGCAGCCGCCGCGTCATCGATATCTCCGGCGACGGCCCCAACAATTCCGGCGTTCCGGCGCCGGTCGCGCGCAATTCCACCGTCGCCCGCGGCATCGTCATCGATGGCTTGCCGATCATGCTGAAAACACACGTAGCCTCGGACTCCGCCTCCATCCCCGATCTCGACGCCTATTACCGCGAATGCGTGATCGGCGGCGACGGCGCCTTTCTGGTGAAGGTATCCGATAGCGGCGAGTTCGCGAGCGCCATCCTGCGCAAGCTGATCACCGAGATCTCCGGCCTGGAGGTGAGCGGCCTCGCCGCAGCCAGGGTACGTCCTGCGCAATTCGGCAAGGACTACAATTGCTTCATCGGCGAGGAGATGCAGGAGCGGATGATCGGACGGTAGGGACAATCCAGTTGTCCTGGAGCGTCCTTCTGCCCTCAAGTGATGCGACTTGGAGGCAGGATACTCTAGTCGGCCACATCCCCACCCGTCATCCTCGGGCTCGACCCGAGGATCCATGCGCACGCAACGTAAAACACTCAGGCCACAGTTCTGGATGCTCGGGTCAAGCCCGAGCATGACGGAGGGTAAGGTGCGCCAGTTAAGGCACGCGGCGCTATGGCGCCATCAGCGCGGTTGCAGGCGCGCCGCTTCAGTCAACGACCGGGAACTCCATCCACAACCAACGACAGGGCAACCTGTTGACTCTGAAATTGCAGGAGCATGAAACGGCTCTCCGACCGAACCCTCCGATTTCAGACTGACAAGCAGACACGAAAGCAGACGATGCCTCACTACCTGACCGAACTTTACAGCGCCAAGCCGGCGTGGCTTGCCCTTTCAAGGCAGGGACGCCAGCAGTTCTTCACCGCGATCGGCTCCGCCATGCCGGCGCTGTCGGCGCTCGGCGTGGAGCTGATCACCTTCGGCAAGGTCGACCAGTCCAAGCTGCACGCGGCGTCGCAGACCTTCTTTGCGGTCTGGCGCTGCCCGGATGCGACGGCGCTGGAAGCGCTCGTTTCGGGCATCGCGCAATCCGGCTGGCATGAGTACTTCGACACGATCAACGCCGGCGGCAAAGGCACCGATTTTGCCGGCCACCTCACGCAGCTCGGCGAAGCCGCATAGGTCTTGCCTGTGTCCCGCTTCCTTACAGCGCCGCGCGTCTTATAAGACGCGCGAAGGTCGCTGTAGCACTTTGATTTTCTGCATGTCTTTGTCCTTAAATCGAGTCGATTTAAGGAGACATGCAGTAGCCCCTTCGCTTTAACTCGCGATCGGCTTGAGGGGGCTGTAGAAAACGATCTCCGGGTCGTTCTCGTCGAGATTGTCGATATAACCACTTGGCCGAAAACCGGCCCTGACAAGCAGATCCTGCATGACGCGGTTGGACATGTTGGTCGAGGTAAAGAGTTTTGAGCCGGCGCACATCGTCTGGAAATGCGCGATTAGCGCCGCGCCAAGACCACGCCGGCGATGGGAGGCTCCGACCATCAGCATCTCGATGAGGGCGTGACCAAAGAAGTGGCGGGTCAGCACGCCATAGGCCGCAACCTCGCCATCGATCTCGACCAGATGGCAGCAGCCGTTTTCCAGCCAGCCGGCGATGTCAGCGCATCGTGTCGGATCGCCCGCCGCAACGGTGTCGATCGCACAGAGCGCCGGATGGTCATCCTTGACCGCAAGTCGAATTCGCATGGTCCGGTTCCGCAATTTTCGCGGGAACCTACGGCGATTGATCGATCCGCGCCATGACGATGGAATGCGGCCCCAAAAGGGCGCCATCCCCGCCGCCAGCCAATGCCAGCGGCGGGGGATTGCGCCTTAGCGCGGCGACAGTTGTACGTAACGGTTACGACGTGGGGCGCTTGGCGCGCGGAGTTGCGCGCCTCGCGGCGGCAAATATTCGGTGGATGAAGCACGCCCGATCATCGGGTTGCCATCCGCCACCGCTTCCGCGTAACAAGCGGTTGCCATTAGTATCTTGCCGCGAAACTGCCGGCGCTTGCAACAAGGGCGCGACAGAAAAGGGACGCATGAAATCGACCAAGAAGGACAGCGGGCAAAAGACCGGCAAGGCCGGAACGCTCTTGCAACAACTTGCAAGAGCGCCCGAGAAGCTGTTTTCAGGGTCGTTTCGCCAGCAAATCGCCGCACTTTGCTTCCGTCCAACGAAAAATGGCAGCGGCATCGAAATCCTGGTGGTCACTTCGCGTGAGAGCGGCCGCTGGGTCATTCCCAAGGGATGGCCGATGAAGCGCAAGAAGCCATACGAGGCGGCGGAAATCGAGGCCTGGCAGGAGGCCGGCGTGCGCGGCAAGGTCCGGAAAAAGCCGGTCGGCAGCTACACCTATCTGAAAGTGCTCGATGACGGCGACGTCGTGCCCTGCGTGGTCGATATCTTCCAGATCGAAGTCGATGAAGTGGCGGATGATTTCAAGGAACGCGGCGAGCGCGTTCTTGCCTGGGTCAGTCCCGACGAAGCGGCGCGCCGTGTCCGCGAAATCGAACTGAAGTCGCTGCTGGTCGAATTCGTGCCGCGCTGAACGATGGCTTCCTGCGGCCCCGCCCAAACCGCAAACACTCGCCCCCGCATTGACGACAGATTGCCGCAATCGGCGGTTCGGCCTTTGGCGCCGGCGTCAACAGCGCCTATATGAGGCCGGCAAAGCCGAGGGCCGAAGCCGGGGTAAAGAGATGAACGACGAACTGCAGGGCCGCGCCGTCCATGTCGCGGCGATCCGCGAACGGGCGGAAGTCGAGATGAAGGCGATCGGCGTCGACGAGACGTTCATCGGTCATCTGGTCGATACGTTCTACGCGCGCGTGCTCGCCCATCCGGAGCTCGGCCCCGTCTTCGACGCCAGGCTTTCGGGCCGCTGGCCGGAGCATATGGAAAAGATGAAGAGCTTCTGGTCGGCCGTCGCCTTCCGCAACGGCGCCTATGGCGGCAAGCCGGTGCAGGCCCATACAGGCGTCGCCAACATGACGCCGGATCTCTTCCCGAAATGGCTGGAACTTTTCTCCACCACCCTCGATGACATCGCACCGAACCAGGAGGCGAAAGCCTGGTTCATGGCGACGGCCGAGCGTATCGCCCGAAGCCTGACACTTTCCCTTTTCTACAATCCGGCGCTCGACGACCCCGCGCTGAAGCGCGGGTGACGACCGGGCTTTGCCCTGCCGTCAGAGCAAGCGGCCCGCGATCAGGATTTCCTCCGCCTCGTCAAAGGACATTGCGAAAACCCGCTTGCCCAGTTCGAAACTGAAACCGGCCCGGGCAAAGGCGGAGAGCTCCTTCATCGTGCGCTTCTCGTCGAGATCGATCTTGCGGAACGGGCCGAAAGCGCGCTTTCGCGCAAGAACGACGGCGGCATAGAGATCGTCGGCCTCCGCAACCGCCGCTGCGACATCGGTTTTCGCTATGCCCTTCTGCGATAGTGTCTGCGCGATCGCCCGCTTCGACTTGCCGCCGCGCATGCCAGAGCGGGTCTTGATCTCGGCATAGGCCTGATCGTTGAGCGCGCCGTTGTCATAGGCGAAGGTCACGGCGGCCGCGGCCAGAAGTTCCACCTGACTGGCGCTGATATCCTCGAACTTCTCCCGCGCCTTGCGCGCGATCGCATCGAAAAGTTGCTTCTCCGTCAGCATCTGGCGGTGAAGCCGATAGGCCGCGGAATTGCGCGCCCAGGCATACATGCGCGGCGTCGGCTGATCGGATTGCTCTGTCTCGTCGTTGAGGTTCAAGCCCGCCCTACCCTCGAAGGGAAACACAGTCAGCAACAGCCGATCGCGATCCGTCGGATCGGATCAGCGCCGCATCGAAATGCGAAATGACCTGACTCTCCTGGACAAGGCAATTCCGCAGCCAACCCGGCTCACAGTTTTCGCGGGCGTTGTTCTCTAGGAATAGCGGCGAGCGCACCCACACGCGGGCGCGGGCATGAGGGGCGCCGCGACCGAAGGGCCGCGCGGATCTTTCGACCGGTGGCCCTCCGTTCCCGCGGTCGCTAGTCGAACTTCTCGGTGCTGTCGGCCTTGCCCTTCACCCAGTAGCCGGAGGCCTTGAGCCAGGTGAGCGGCAGGCCGCGCTCCTCGACGAAATGGCTGCGGATCGCCCGCGTCACCGCAGCCTCGGCCGCAATCCACACGAAGGTGCCGGGCTCGAGCTTCAGCGAACGCACGACCGAGAGCAACGCCGAAGGATCGCTCGCCCTATCGAGAGGACGATAGGCCCAATGGGTGGTAAGCGCCGCCTCGGTGCGGAAGACCTGCCGTTCGTCCGGCCCGGTGACAGCGGCGATGCTGGTGATCTCGTGGCCATCAGGCGTCTCCTCGATCCGCCGCCCGATTGCCGGCAGGGCCGTTTCGTCGCCGATCAGCAGCCAGCGCCGGAAATCTCCCGAGACGACGGCCGAACCGCGCGGGCCGCCGATTTCGAAGTGATCGCCAACCGCGGCATTCATCGCCCAGGCGGTCACGGGCCCCGCCTCATGCAGCGCGAAATCGAGCGCCAGGATGCGTGCGTCGTTGTCGTAACGCCGGGGTGTATAGTCCCGGTGCTCCACGCTGCCATCGGCACCGGGCACGAAGATCTTGATGTGGTCGTCCGCCCCGAGGCTGACGAAGTCCGCGAGATCCTCGCCGGAAAGCGTGATCCTGAGCATGCCGGGCGTAATACGCTCGATGCCGGAGACGACGAGCGACCGCCGCCTGAGCTCATGGCGAACGCGCTCGATGCGCGGCGCAGGAAGGTTGGAATAGTTGAGAGGATTGTCCATTTGCATCCCTTAGGGGGCTCGAAAACCTCGATCCGCAGGACACAGTCGCGCAGATCGAAGCCGCTTCAAGCCGTTCGATCATACGCGTTGAGTGACGTTAACGCTTACGTGGCCGGGATACGCCCGGTCATGTCACGGAAATCTGTCTACCGGAAAGGCCCGCATCGATCAATGCGGTATCTTGACTAAAAGGCGAAGGTTTTACCAGCCAAAAGAAAACGCGCCCGCCGGGGCGAGCGCGTTCTTTTTCTGGACCGGAGGCTTGGAGTCCTAGGCAGCCAGCGCCGCTGCTTCGCCGCGGACGAGATCGCCGAGGCGGCGAATGCCCTCGTCGATCATCTTGTCGTTGGCGCAGGAGAAGGAGACGCGCAGGGTGTTTTCGCCCGAGCCATCGGCAAAGAAGGCGCGGCCGGGAACGAAGGCGACCTTCACCGTCTCGATCGACTTTGCCAGCAGTGCGGCACCATCCATGCCCTTCGGCAGCGTCACCCAGACGAACATGCCGCCTTCCGGCTTCGTCCAGGAAACACCCTCGGGCATGTACTTTTCGAGCGCCGCCAGCATGGCGTTGCGGCGCTGCTTGTAGACCTTGTGGATCTTGGCCACCTGCTGGTCGAAGCCGCGCTCGGCAACCGTGCAGATCGCCATCTGGTTGATGGTCGAGGAATGCAGATCGGCCGCCTGCTTCAGAAGCACCAGCTTGCGGATCACCTTTTCCGAGGCGCAGACCCAGCCGACGCGAAGGCCCGGAGCGAGCGTCTTGGAGAACGAGCCGCAATAGATCGTGCGGGTGTTGTTGATATCGACCTTCTTGGCGATTTCGAGCGCCAGGATCGGCGGCACCGGCTCGCCGTCGTAGCGCAGCGACTGGTAGGCCGCGTCTTCGATGACGGCGATGTCGAGTTCTTCGGCAAGCGCGAGCACGCGCTCGCGGCCGGCCCGGTCGACGGTCTCGCCGGTCGGGTTGGCGAAATCGGCAGACAGATAGGCGAACTTGACGCGGCCGCCGGCTTCGGAAGCCGCCTGACGATAGGCTTCCGGCGTGCGGTTGCCGTTCGGGTTCAGCTGGTCGTAGGTCGGCTCATAGGCGTTGAAGGCCTGCAGCGCCCCGAGATAGGTCGGCCAGGTGACGAGCGCGGTGTCGTTCGGCGACAGGAACAGCTTGCCGATATAGTCGAGGCCCTGCTGCGAGCCCGAAGTGATGAAGATGTTGTCGGCGCCGGCGGGAATGCCGATTTTTTCCATCTGCTTGGCGAGCCATTCGCGCAGCGGCTTGTAGCCTTCGCTGACCGAATACTGCAGCGCCGCACCGACGGCCGGGCCTGCGAAGATCTCCGCATAGGCGTCCTTGAATTCCGCATCCGGAAACAGCGCGGGGTCGGGAATGCCGCCGGCAAACGAGATGATGTCAGGACGATCGAGCAGCTTCAAAAGTTCGCGGATTTCCGAGGCGCGCATCCGGCTCGAGCGCGTCGCGAAGATGTGTTCCCAATCCAGCATGGGGTGTTTCCTCAGAGATTATTGGTGCGGAAAGCGGTTCTCCGCTTCCTCCCGCGTCGTTGTAGAGCGCCGTGCGTTCAGGTGAACGCACAAAGGACGCTCGGGCATTTTCGTTCTAGAGCATCTTTCCGCTTCAAGCGATCCCACTTGAGTGCGCGATGCTCTGGACGGTGAAGCGACAGGACCACGGCGGCTAATTTATGTCAATATTATTGACCTAATTCCGTGCGTTTTTCGGGCTTTTCGGGCTCTTCGCACGTAGCGTCCAGGGCCTGACGTTACGTCAGTCCAAGCCGAATGCCACGCGGCCCGGCGCAACGCAAGCCAGAGCGTAACTGTTACATCCTTGCCGCTCGCCTCAACCGGGCGCACAGTCACTCGTCCACTGATTGTCTTTCATGACGGCGCCATGCGTCCGATCGGACGTAAGAGCGGCCGCAGCAGCACTTTCATGTGCCGCATGATTTGCCTCGGATCGATCGCGATCGCGGGAATTGTGCAGCACCCATGTCTCGATCCCCTCTGGCGATATGGAGCGATGTGCCATGAGCAAGCATCCGGTATCCGAGCATCCCGATCAGAACGATCTGCCTTCAGGCGAGCAGCCCTTAAGCGTCAGCCGTCGCGACCTGCTGCTTGGCGGCAGTGCGCTCGCCGCCGCAGCCCTCACCGTTTCCGCCCCTTCGGCCCACGCGCAGCAATCGCCAACACCCGCCTCCGGCGGCGGCAAGCCGAACATCCTGATGATCATGGGCGACGATATCGGCTGGTTCAATCCGAGCATCTATCATCGCGGCATGATGGGTTATCGCACACCGAACATCGACCGCATCGGCAATGAAGGCGCCATGTTCACCGACTGGTACGGCGAGCAGAGCTGCACTGCCGGACGCGCCGCCTTCATCACCGGCCAGTCGCCGATCCGCACCGGTCTTACCAAGGTCGGCCTGCCCGGCGCCGATCTCGGCCTGCAGGCGGAAGACCCGACCGTTGCCGAACTGCTGAAGGCGCAGGGCTATGCCACCGGCCAGTTCGGCAAGAACCACCTCGGCGACAAGGACGAGTTTCTGCCGACGGCCCACGGCTTCGACGAGTTCTTCGGCAACCTCTACCACCTCAACGCCGAGGAGGAGCCGGAGAACCCCGACTATCCGAAGAGCCCGGAGTTCCGCAAACGCTTCGGCCCGCGCGGCGTCATCCATTCCTATGCGGACGGGCGCGTGGAGGACACCGGCCCGCTGACGAAGAAGCGCATGGAAACGGTCGACGGTGAATTCCTGGCGGCCGCGCTCGATTTCATCGACCGCCAGCACAACGCCCAGAAGCCCTGGTTCTGCTACTTCAACTCGACGCGCATGCACGTCAACACCCACCTGAAGCCGGAATCGGAGGGCAAGACCGGCAAGGGCGTCTATGCCGACGGCATGGTGGAGCATGACGGCATGGTCGGTGAACTTCTGAAGAAGGTCGACGATCTTGGCGTGGTCGAAAACACCATCGTCATCTACACCACCGACAACGGCGCCGAGGTGATGACCTGGCCGGATGGCGGCAACACACCGTTCCGCGGCGAAAAGGCCACCAACTGGGAAGGCGGCTACCGCGTGCCCACCTGCATCCGTTGGCCCGGCGTCATCAAGCCGACCACTGTCTATAACGACATGTTCTCCCACTACGACCTGATCCCGACCTTCTGTGCTGCGGCCGGCGAGCCGGATATCGTCGCCAAGTGCAAGGCGGGCTACCAGGCCGGCACCAAGAGCTTCAAGGTGCATCTCGACGGCTACAACCTGATGCCCTACTTCCGCGGCGAGGTGAAGGACGCGCCGCGCCGCGAATTCCTCTATTGGAACGACGACGGCGAGCTCGTCGCCGTCCGTTTCCAGGATTGGAAGGTCGTGTTCAAGGCGCAGGAAAGCACCGGCATCGGCGTCTGGCGCGACGCATTCACCCCCTTGCGGGCACCGAAGCTTTTCAACATGCGGGCCGACCCGTTCGAGCGCGGCGATGAGTCGATCGAGTATGAAAAGTGGTTCTTCGACCGCGCCTTCGTCGTCGTCCCCTCGCAGGCCATCGTCGCGCAATGGCTGGAGAGCTTCAAGGAGTTCCCGATCCGCCAGAAGCCGGCGAGCTTCAACCTCGACGACGTGATGGACAAGCTTTCGACCGGCGGCAAGCAATAGGCATGATGCCCCTCGCCGCTTCCATCTCGCAGGGCAGCCTCTGCGGGATGGCAGCGGCGGAAGAAACCGCACGTGTTGCCGGAGAGTTCAAAGGAACGAAATTGCGGACAGAGGAGCTGAAGAGTAGAATTTCGCCCTTCATTCGACAGGAGGGACTAGGCTATGAGACTGTTTATCCTGTCGGCTGGCGCCACCCTGGCGCTGGCACCCACCGCCTTTGCGGCACCCACGGCGCCCGCGACGCAACCCCTGAAGATCTCCAAGGAGTGCAGCCAGTTCACCGGCGACACGCCGAGCTTCTGCACCATCACGGAATCGAACCTTGAGGCGATCCCGGCGGGCACCAAGATCCTCTATTATGGGCCGGTGGTCGCCAATCCGCTGTTCTCCAGCAGCACGGCAGTCATCGCCGTCGGGAACGGCGACTCGGCGGTCGGGTACTGCGTCGTCTACGATACGGCCAGCCCGCCGCTTGGAACCTGTGCCTTCCATGCCGGCAGCGGCACGCTCGCCGGTTTCCAGGCGATCGTGAAGGTCACGGTCGACGACAAGCAGATCTGGCACTGGGACGGAGACTACGTGCTGGGCGCCACCCAGGCCGCCAAGTGAGACATTGAGACCTTGAGAACTACCGGTCTCGCACCGGCCACAACGCGACGAGGCAGAGCCCGGCCTTGGTCGGGCTCTGCCCGTTGCGGCAAGCCATGCGCGCGATCCTCGCCATCGGCGGGGCGAGGACGGTTTATGGTCTGACCGCCGGCGCGCTGGCGTGACCTGAGAACAGGAGCCGGAAGCATGATGGCGCCGGTGAAGCGCTCCTGCCAGACGAGCAGCCGCGGAAAACGGTAGAGCGCCTGCCCGACCGTGCCCGAAGCAAGCGCCACCGAGCCGAGCGAAAGAATGCCGGCAAGCTTCTGGATGGTGCCGAGCACGGCAAGCTGCAGCCACACGGGGCCTGCCGCCGGATCGACGAACTGCGGCAGGAAGGCGAACATGAAGAGCAGCGACTTCGGGTTCGTCAGGCTGTTGATCGTTCCCTCTCGAACGGCGCGCCAGTCGGAAACATCGGTCGCCGCCAGCCGCTTTTTCGCGGCAGCAGCGCCGAAGCTCGACCACACCATGCGGCCACCGAGATAGAGCATGTAGACAGCCCCGACCCATTGCAGCGCCATGAGGCCGGCGGGATAGGCCTTCAGCAGCGAGGCGACACCGAGAACCAGCAGGCTCACCTGCACGAGGCCCGCGAAAAACACCATGCCGACGACCGTCAGCAGCGCCACCCGACGCCCCTGCCCGATCCCGCGGGCAAGCACCAGCATCATGTCCGGACCGGGCGTGAGGTGGGTTCAAGGATGAAGTGCGACTTGCGATAGATACCAATGGGTTGTCACTCGCAAGGAATGGCTCATGAGACGC